>NZ_UCNJ01000005.1 GCF_900473965.1 Synechococcus sp. UW179A
GTAGACGCCGTGATCAACCGGCATGCCCATGAAACTAGGACACCAGTACTAGCCATGAACGCGAAAGGGCGCTGGTCAGAGAAGCTCGGCTGCACGCTCAATTGATCCAGCGCGGTAGAAGCGGCTGTAGCGGGCCCTGATCTGTTCCACTCCTGTTGAGGCCAACGTGGATACCGTCAGCTCATCCATGCCTGCTCGAAGGCATCTGGCGATCATTGCGGACCTAAGCACCCTGCACTTCAGGACTTCTGCGGACTCCGGTGACACGGTGCGCTTGACCTGGGTGAAGACGTTGTTCACGAACTTGTTTGCCTGAGCGACCTGATCGTTCGTCGGTGCCTTATCGCAGGGCATCCAGAGGCCGTCCAGATCGTCCAGCAGGCCATCAAAGCCATCCTTCAGGAGGTGCTTTTGCCAGAAGCCCCTGATCGTGGGCGTTGTTCTGATTTGTCGGTTGCGCTTGCTGTCCCAGGCCAGGACCTGATCGCCAACATCCTTCACGCCTTTGGCATTCATTGCCAGTGCAGTGGTCCCTCTGCAGCCAGTCGCAATGATCACGCCCACCAGCCATATCCATTCGGGTTGAGCCTTGCTGTCCAGCAGTTCCTGATAGGCGGCCAGGATCGCTTCATCGCTCACCACTTCCACTAATGGCGGCTTGGCGGGCCTGAAATTCTCTTTGTCCTGGATTTCCAGCGGCACGTTGGCGGCTTTAGCCAGGAGCCTGCAGGCCTCGATCACCTCCCTGCGTTCACGCTTGCGGACATCGGTTTCAAGGATGCATTGCTTGAGCGTGGCGGGTTGCAGCGGTAGCCCCCGTTCCTCCAAGTAGCTGGTGACGTGCTTCACCCAGCGAGCCTTCGCTTCCTCTGTTTGCTGCCGTAGGCCCCGTTCACTGATCTGTATCAGGACTTCACGCTCAATCGCCCGGAGACGGCCCATAGGGAGCACCCGCGTCTTCCTGTCGCCGCCAGTCATCAGGACGGGGACCAGTTCGATTGCCGCTTCCAGTGCCTCGAATTCGGATTTGGCTTTCGTAAGGGTGCGGGCGACGTTCGTCAGATCGGGCAATTGACCTACCAGCAAGAACTGCTCACCCTGCCCAGCGCCTCTATCCACACGCCTCAGGCGGAGCTTTGCGGCTTCCTCTGGCCACTTCGCACGGAGCTGATCTGTGAATGGCTTGAGGGGGAGCTGTGACATGCACCCTTGGAATGTGATGTACCGCTACTGTACCGCCACTGGCTTTCAATCCTTAGAGGCGCCACAAAGATTCCCTGTTTCCATGGGGTGTTCCACACGGTTTTACAGGGATTTATCGATTATTGAGCCGTTCGTGATTGGCGCCTAGCCCTCAGCTGCGTCCCACCACCATGGTGCCGATGCCAGCATCGGTGAACACTTCCAGCAGCAGGGCATGGGCGACGCGTCCATCCACGATGTGGGCAGCCGAAACTCCCTGGGCGAGAGCTCTGATACAACATTCGGTCTTGGGTGTCATGCCCCCGGCCACCACACCCTCGTGAATCAGCTGCCTGGCTTCTGAAAGCTTCAGCTGACGGATCAGCGATCCCGGATCCTCGCGGTTGCGCAGGATGCCTGGTGTGTCCGTTAACAAAATCAGCTTCTCGGCTTGCAGGGCGGCGGCAACTTCGCCGGCCACGGTGTCGGCGTTGATGTTGTGGGCAACTCCATCGGGGTTTGCGGCCACGCTGGAGAGCACGGGCACATAACCACCCTCCAGCAGTGCTTCAAGCACGTCGGGATTGACCTTGGCCACATCGCCGACCATTCCGTGGCTGCCATCTCCCCAGGAGCGGGCTTCCACCAGGCTGCCGTCACTGCCGCTCAGGCCGACCGCTTTGGCGCCAAGTCGGTTGAGTCCGTTCACGATCTGTTTGTTGACTCGGCCAACTAGGACCATTTCCACCACGTCCATCGTTTCGTGGTCAGTCACTCGCAGACCATCCTTGAATTCAGGTGCGATGGCCAGTCGCTTCAACCAGTGATTGATTTCTGGCCCCCCGCCGTGCACAACAACTGGCTGGACTCCAACACTGCAGAGCAATGCCAGATCTCTGAACACGGCTGTTTGTAGCTCGGCATGGGCCATGGCCGCACCGCCGTACTTGACCACGATCCTGCGGCCTGCAAAGCGCTGGATATAAGGAAGAGCCTCACTCAAAACAGAGACTCTGAGGGCATCATCCATTCGCCAGTTCTCCGGAGTCAGCTGGCTGATCGGATGTCGAAACGCCCACTGGCAGAAGAATCAGATCCAGTCGTTCTCCACTTAAAGGGGTGATTGTTGCCTCGAAGCCTTTGGCAAAAAAGCGGCTTAATCGGTCTCTTCGCTCCTGCCAAGTCTGTAAAGGAACGGCCTCACAGGCGAAACGCAGCCGCAGTCCGTAGTGACCGCTCTGAACGATCTCCTCGATTTCCAGCAGCTGAGGAGGGTTGTCTTCATCCCACAGTTTGAGCGATTCCAGAGAACTTTCCAGATGCGCTTTCTGGCCATAGCGCCAACGGGTGACATCGCCGAGAAGTTTCCCCAGTTCAGGAGTGGCCGCCTCACGTTCTCGCTTGAGTTGGGCTTTGGGCGTGATGCGCTTGGCTGGTGGTAATTCCGATGACTTCAAGGCCAGTCCACCCAGCAGGATTGGAATGCCGTAAAAAATGGTCGGAAGGCTCAAGTTGGCGGCGCCGGTGCCGTAGGCCACAGCACCCACCACGGTGAGCACACCTCCGGCGATGGTGACCAGGCTTCCTGGCGAGAGCAGATCGTTCATGCGGCATTGGAAGTGGCGCCATTCTGACCGTGCGGGGTTCAGGATGGATGGGCCTGCGGCCGCAGTTGATGGACAGCACCCGATCGCATGACCAGGATCAGAACTCGACGGAGGATGCAGCTGTGCTGATTCAGCAGCTTGAGCAGGACAGGGCCTGGTTGCTGGAACAGATTGACCGGGGACGATGGCAGGAGTTCCGCCTGGACCTGGCTGCACTCGAGCGTGAGCTTGGCCAGCTGTTGCAGCGAGCCTCAGAGCAGTTCAGTTCCGGCACCGATCAGCGCTGAATCGATTGCTCTGTTTTCAGAACGGAATGTCGTCAGTGTCGGGAACCAGCGGAGCGGTGTTCCACTGCGCTGCAGGCTCTTTCGCAGGCGCAGGAGCCGCCGCCGCTTCAGTCCGTTTGGCAGGAACAGCAGCTACAGGTTGGGCCTGAGCCGTGGCACCGGCTCCTGCTGTCAGCGGGTGCAGTCGGGCGAGTGTGAATTCAGCACGTTTTTCCTTAGTGCCGTCCTGACGGGGCACCGTGTTCATCCGCAGCCTGCCCTCGATCAGCAGACGCTGGCCCACCTGCACGCGATTCTGCAGGTCTTGGGCGAGGTTGCCCCATCCCACCACCTTCAGTTGGCCCCTGGGGTCATCGGGACGCAAGGCATCAAAACCAACCTCCATTTCAGCAATAGGTGTCTGATTGTCTTGGGTGTATCGCAGGGTGGGAGCCTGTAGAACATCCACCTCAAGTACGCAGTGATTCATCCTCGGCCTGGTCGGTGAGCGCCATCCTGATGCACCGCTGGCGGAATCGCCAGAACCATGTGCTGGTCTTTGCTGGAACCGGTGAAGGACCAGCGATCGCCAGGACTCTGCTGGAGTCCGGTCACCGCGTCAGTATCAGCGTTGTCAGTGCAGCTGGGGCAAGGGCTTACTCCGCCATGCATCTGGATGACCTGCATGTGGGACCGTTCCCCTCTCAGCAATCTCTCGAGGAACACCTGGCGGCGCTGGGCGTGACGTTTGTTCTGGATGCGACCCATCCCTTCGCCCTGCAGATCAGTGCCCAACTCCGTTTGGTCTGCTCCATTCTCAATCTGCCGCTGCTTCGATTCGAGCGGCCTGACCATGACATGTCGGATCAATTAGTGCTTTCAACAGTTGCTGATCTCTCGGATTGTGCACTTTCGGGCCACCGTCTGCTTCTTGCCGTCGGAGCCCGGCAGCTGGCCGCCGCCGCGACGGCAGCGAGGCTGGCAGGAGCCTCTGTTCACGCCAGGGTTCTTCCCACGCCTGAAGCTATCCGCCAGGCAGGTCTTGCGGGCTTGTACGGCGAGCGATTGGCCGTGTTGAGACCTGGAACCGGGGATCGCATCGGGGGATTGGAAGCTGCGTTATGTCGCCGCTGGCAGATCACCGATGTGCTCTGTCGTCAGTCGGGGGGGGCTGCCGATCAACTTTGGAGTGATCTGGCCCGTCGCCACTCCATTCGGCTCTGGAAGTTGAAACGACCTAACCCGGTGCCCAACGTTGACGTGGTTTATAGCGTGAGCCAGTTGTGTCGACAGCTGGATGACCATGTCAACGGACCTGAGTTTGGTCCTCACCACGGAGGCTGACCAGATCAAGGCTGGAGCCCTCGCTGAGCAGTTGATCACGCTCCGTTTAGCGGCCTGTGTCAGCTTGATGCCAGTGCAGTCTTGCTATCGCTGGAAGGGGGAGATTGAGCGTTCGCAGGAAGTGCAGCTGCTGATTAAAACGAGCTCTCAACGCCTGGAGCAGCTGATTTCAGGTCTTGAGGCCCTGCATAGTTATGCCACGCCCGAAATTCTCCACCTGCCAGCTCAGGCTGGAGACGCCTATGCGGCATGGGCGCTAGGTGCTCTCAATCCAGATGCTCCTTCATCAGCTCAGGAAGAGAGACCAGGGAGCGAGCACCCAGCTGGGTGACGATTTGACCAGCGCAAAGAGCTCCCAGCTGACCGCAGCGCTCTAGTGAATCGCCCTGGGTGAAGGCATGCAGAAATCCTCCGGCGTAGAGATCACCGGCACCGGTGGTGTCAACGAGTTCGCCGAGCCCGTAGATGCCGATGTCCCAGCGCTGATCTCCGCTGAGCACAACCGATCCATCGCTTCCGCGAGTGACTGCCGTCACCGAGCAACAACCGCGTACCTTCTCGATTGCGGTGTCGAAGTCTTTCGTTTGATACAAGGCTTTGATCTCCACTTCATTGGCGAACAGGACATCGACATGACCGTTCACTAGTTCGAGAAAGCTTTCCCTGTGGCGATCCACGCAGAAGCCGTCGGAGAGGGAGAGAGAGACTTTCCCTCCTGCCGCACGGCAAGCTTCCGCTGCGGCGATGAAGGCCCGCTTGGCTGCAGGGCTGTCCCACAGATAGCCCTCCAGATAGAGCACTTTTGTTTCCTCGACCATGGAGAGATCAAGATCCTCCGGCTCAAGCTGTGTTGATGCTCCGAGGAAAGTGCACATCGTCCGCTCTGCGTCGGGCGTCACATAGATGAGACAGCGTGCAGTGGTGGCGCCGGTGGTTGCCGAGGGTGTCTCAAACCTGGTTCCCACTGCACGAATGTCGTGGCTGAAGATCGATCCGAGCTGGTCATCACGCACTCGACCGATAAACCCTGTTCGCCCGCCAAGCTGAGCGATGCCGACCATGGTGTTGGCTACTGATCCGCCGGATGTTTCCAGCCCAGGACCACTCGATGTGTAGAGAGCTTCCGCCTGCTGTTCATCGATCAGGCACATTCCCCCTTTCTGCAGACCGTGCTCACTGAGAAAACCGTCCTTGGTCTGGACCAGCACGTCAACAATGGCGTTGCCGATTCCCACCACATCCAAGGAGGCGTTGGGCTGGAAACGGGAGGAATCGGCCATGAACAAACTTGTGTTGACTGCGGCAGTCTTACGCCCTGATGGGATTTGCCGGAATCAGGCGCTGAGAAGCGCCCGTTTTGGACCGTGGATCGGATCCTCAACAACAATGGTTTGATCGCGACCGGCACCCAGTGACACGATGGCGATCGGGACCTCCATTAGATCGGCCAGGAAGCGCAGGTACGCCATGGCTTTCTCGGGAAGATCCTCAAGGGTGCGGCATTCAGCGGTGGAACACTGCCAGCCCGGGAGCGTCTCGAAAATCGGTTGACAGCGGGCGAATGCTTCTGCACAGGAAGGAAAGTGTTCGATCCTTTCCCCATCAAGCTCATAGGCCACACAAACCTGAAGTTCGTCGAGTTCGTCCAACACATCGAGTTTGGTGACGGCCAGGCAATCCAGGCCGTTCACGCCAACTGCATAGCGTCCGATCACACCGTCGAACCAGCCACAGCGCCGGCGTCGGCCGGTTGTGGTGCCGAACTCGCCACCCCGGTCGCAGAGATGATCGTTGAGGCTGCCATCGAGTTCGGTGGGGAAGGGCCCCTCTCCCACTCTGGTTGTGTAGGCCTTGGCCACGCCGATCACTCGGTCGATCAGGGTCGGTCCCACGCCAGCCCCAATGCAGGCCCCTCCTGACACAGGGTTAGAAGAGGTGACGTAGGGATAGGTGCCGTGGTCGAGGTCGAGCAGAGTTCCCTGTGCGCCCTCGAAGAGAATATTTTTACGGTCGCGTGCCGCCTGGTGAATCTCCCGTGTGCAGTCCACTACATGGGGTGCCAGTCGTTTGCCGTAGGCCAGATATTCACTGATCACCGCTTCCGCATCGAGCGGTTCCACGTGGTAGATGGTCTGCAGAAGCTGGTTTTTCTCATTCAAAGGGCCTTCAAGACGATCGCGCAGACGCGCTTCGTCCAGAAGGTCGATCACGCGGATTCCACTTCTTTGGGATTTGTCCGCGTAGGTCGGACCGATGCCCCGCCCTGTGGTGCCGATGCGTCGATCGCCGCGCTGCTTCTCAATCGCCTGGTCGAGCAGACGGTGGTAAGGCATGGTCACATGCGCTGTTGAGGAGAGCTTCAGCCCGGCGATGTCGATCCCGTTCTCGATCAGCATGTCGAGTTCGCCGAGCATCACTTTGGGATCGACGACGGTTCCTGAGCCGATCAAGCAAACGGTATCGGGATAGAGAATTCCAGAGGGAATCAGGTGAAGCTTCAGAACCTGATCGTCCACAACGATCGTGTGGCCAGCGTTGACGCCCCCCTGATAGCGAACGACGACATCAGCGGAACGGCTGAGGAGATCTGTGATCTTTCCCTTCCCTTCGTCACCCCACTGCGCACCGATGACGACAACATTGGCCAAAGACACCGCGGCCCGAAGCCGCCATTCTGCACAATCCGGAACTATCTCAGATCTACCTGCCTGAGGTCAAAGAGAGTTGCGAAATTGTGATTGGATCTTGAGAAGCCTTGTGGGTTCTTGAGCTCAGGTGCCTCGAAGAGCGGCTTTTTCGGCTTTGCTCAGCTCTTTTTCGACGCGAGTGCGCAGGGCTTCTGGCACGGGGCGATTGGTGTAGGTGTTGTAGTGACCCTGCAGAGAATTTAGAGCCGTCTGCATCGTGGTGAAGGAGCTGAGACCATTCACGCGTGATTTTGGACGATACCTCGACATGTAGTCATTGATGAGGTCGTGGGCTTCCTTTTCTGAGGCCTGCAATCCTTCAGCATCGGAGGGGAGTGAAAGCGTGGTCTGCAGCGAATGAACAACTGCCACTGTGTCTTCGACGTAGTCTCCCGTCATGGTCGAAACGGAGTCGCCGCAGGCGGTAAGCAACAAAGAGAGACCCAGGCATAGGGCCAGCGTGAACCCCCTGAGTTGGCGGCTGAGGCGTTGCAGCGCTATTCGCATGGCAGGAAAAGTTTGACGAACTTTAAGGCGGTGCAGCTCTAAAGCAGCGGGCGAACCTTGACGGCCTCGAGCACAGAGGTCATTGCGTCCTGATGCGACATGGTGTTGTTGGAGCGGGTGGATCGTTCCACGACCTCGACTCGGCCGGATTCGGCTTCGCGACCCACAACGATGCGCCAGGGGATTCCGATCAGATCGGCATCCTTGAATTTGACTCCCGCTCGTTCACTGCGGTCATCGAAGAGTGCATCGACCCCTTTGGATTGAAGCGATCCGTAGAGAGACTCTCCCAGAGCTAACTGTGTGTCGTCCTGAACGTTCGCGACAACAACAATCACCTGAAAGGGCGCAATGCTCACGGGCCAGCAGATCCCCGCGTCATCGTGATGCTGTTCAACTGCCGCTTGGGCGAGGCGAGAGATGCCAATGCCGTAGCAACCCATCAGCAGCGAAGCCTGTTTGCCGTCCTTGTCGGTGAAACGGGCCTCGAGCGCGTCGGAGTATTTGCTTCCAAGTTGGAAGATGTGGCCCACTTCGATGCCCCTGCGCTCCTCGAGAATCTGCTCTTGGTTGTGGAGAGACCGATCTCCGGCCTTGGCATTGCGGAGATCAGCTCGGATCTGTTCCGGCATTGAGGACCACGTTGCCCCCCAGCGATGCTGGTCTGAGACGTTGGCGCCGCAGACAAACCGCTCAACATCCAGGGCGGTTGGGTCCGCTAGGCGTTCAAAACGGTTTTCCCAGCTTCGGGCACCCTGCAACGAGCTGTCTTCAAGGTGCGGCCCAATGGCGCCGAAGGGTAGGGGCTTGAGCCCCTGTTGCCGGAGCTGCTCGGGGGTGATCGGAGCAATTTCCAGTGCAGAGGATCCCAGTCGCTGGGTCACGGCATTGGTCAACTTGACCTCATTCAGTTCCTGGTCGCCACGCAGGCTGACCAGCAGCGGTTGTTCTCGACCATCGTCCAAGCGGGCCAGGAGCGCCAGCACCTTGACGGTTTGACAAGGGGAGAGGTTGTTGGCAGAGCAGAGATCCTCAATCGACGCCTGATGAGGCGTATCGAAGAGTCGTTCCTCACCCGGCGGCAAAGCTTCCGCTGGGGATGGATGCGACACCGCTTTTTCCTGATTGGCGGCGTAGGCCCCGTCGGGCGTGGAGAGGATGAGGTCTTCCCCCGCATTCGCTATCACCATGAATTCCTGGGAAGCGGCTCCTCCAATGGCGCCGCTGTCGGCGTCTACACCAACGGCATTGAGACCGCAGCGCTTGAAGATGCGGGCATAAGCCCCGGCCATCAATGCATAGGTCTGCTCCAGATCCGCTGCTTCGGAATGGAAGGAGTAGGCGTCTTTCATGATGAATTCCCGACTGCGCATTAGCCCGAAACGGGGTCTGATCTCATCGCGGAACTTGGTCTGAATCTGATAAAGCGTGACCGGCAGCTGTTTGTAGGAGCGCAGCAGCTCTCCAGCGAGTTCTGTAACCACTTCTTCATGGGTAGGACCGAGGCCCACACGCCGGCCCTGGCGATCCTCCAGGTGAAACATGATGCCCTCGCCGGCGGTGTAGCCCTGCCATCGACCGCTGCGTTCCCATGGTTCGGCAGGTTGAAGTTGCGGCAGCAGTGTTTCAAGTGCACCGAGGCTGTCAAGCTCCTCACGAACGATCGTGCTGATCTTGCGCAGCACGCGCCACATCAAGGGGAGGTAGGCGTAAAGACCCGGTCCAACACGTCTGATGTAACCACCACGAACAAGTAATTGATGCGATGGAATTTCAGCGTCTGCGGGCACGTTCCTCAACGTCACCAGCGACAGGCGGGAGACGCGCATGACAGGAAGTTATAGAGAGGGCAAGGAAGCTATCACCGCCAAGAAAACGGTCGATCCGGGAACTGTCACTTTTGCTGTGATCGATGCTGGCGTCCTGAGTCTCAGCTGCTATGTTCTGCGAAATCCAAACTGTCCCAGCGCTGTCTCATGTTTCCTCGGCCGTTAGAAGTTTCAGTACCGGCCGTGAGTGAATCTTCGGATTTTCGGAGTGATCCTGCCAGTGTTCTTTCCCAGTCGGATGCGTTGGTTGGAATTGATGATGTTCAGAAGTCGCTGAACAGATCGCGTGCATCTGTGTATCGCTACACCAACACCGATCCGCGCAACCTCAACCCCGTTTTTAATCCCCGCAAACTCAATCCTGAATACAGAAGCGATCAAAAAGATCCTCTCCTGTTTCATCCCAATGAGGTCGCCCGATTTGCCAAGGATGTCCTGAGGATCAAGGAGGTCACCGTTGAGGTCCTCAATTCACCTTCAACGGCCACACAGCAGGTCCTCGGAGCCATTCTCGATGAGCTGCGTTTGATCAGATCCCGCCTTGATGGCCTCCCCGAGGCTCCCTCTGACCTGGCATCGCGCCGCGATCGTCAGGAGCGTCCTGCTGCATAAGACTTGCATTGGTGTCAGAATGATTGAAAGTTTTGATTCTTCGAACTCAAAGCTCAATCTCCCTACAGATCGTCCTTCGGGCGTTTTGAACGACTTCTGAGCCCCGTGCATGAAGTTAGGGATGTCCCCGATCACCACTGAATGGACCCTGAGCCTGCCCCCAAGCCCTCTGTGCATGCAGCGCAGTTCGTGGCCGTCCCTGCTCTTGCTGTTCTCGGGTTCACCCTAGCCATCACAGGGCTGGGCATTCCATTGGCCGCTGTGCTGACCGATCGCCCCACCCACTCCTCCGTCACCGCCAAGGAGAGTTATGGATCTCAGGGCTCTTACCCCATCTCCGTCTCCAGGACTGGTGAATCTGATCGTTGAGATTCCAGCGGGAAGCAGCAACAAATATGAATACTTTGCTGAAGCTGGAGTGATGGCCCTTGATCGGGTTCTTCATTCATCGGTCAGATATCCATTCGATTACGGCTTTATTCCCAACACCCTGGCCGAGGATGGATCACCTCTCGATGCCATGGTGATCATGGCCGAACCCACTTTCGCGGGATGCCTGATTCAGGCCCGACCCATCGGGGTGCTGGATATGCATGACATGGGTCATTACGACGGCAAGATTCTTTGCGTGCCTGTTGCTGATCCACGTCAGAAAGGTATTCAGAGCATCCTGCAGATCGCGCCCAGTCAACTTGAGGATGTTGCTGAGTTTTTCCGCACCTACAAAAACATGGAAGGTCGTGTGACGGAGATCGGTGGCTGGCGCGATGTTGATGCGGTTCAGCCTTTGCTTGAAACATGTGTCCAGGCGGCTTCCGCTTGATTGGCCATCGGCCCAGGGGAGCACCATGCTCAGCCTGGTGCACGGGACCAAATCCCCGGTAGCAATCGTGGTGCTTGTAAATTAAGCGACATTCCTATGTAAAAGATCCGTGCCCACCATCCGTTTTGAGCAGGAAGGCCAGCAAATAGGTTGTATCGAGGGTGCCAACCTGCGCAAAGCGGCTCTCTCAGCAGGTGTCAACCCTTACAAAGGTTTGAACAACCTCAACAACTGTGGTGGCGTCGGTCAGTGTGGAACCTGCGTGATCGAAGTTCTTGAAGGTGCCCAGAACCTTTCCCCCCTCAGTGATGTCGAGGAGGTTTACCTGGCTGACCGTCCTGCCAACTATCGCCTCAGTTGTCGGACCACCGTCAATGGTGATGTGACCATTCGGACACGTCCCGGAGACGGTGTGGGTCAGGGCTCTAACAGTCTTGTTGGGGCTGTTAAGAGCCTTCTCGGTCGATAGGCGTGGCTGGTTTCACAGTGTTCAGCTATCCCCGCTGCAGCACCTGTCGAAAAGCCCTTGCGTGGCTTGAAGTTGAGGGATTGAAGCACGACGTGATTGATATCACCCTTGCTCCGCCATCGCTCGAACTTCTCCATCTGGCATTCAGGCAGTTCGGACAGGTCAAGCCGTTGTTCAATACAAGTGGTCAGAGCTACAGGGCTATTGGTGCGGAGGCGGTCAAAAAGATGAGCGATGAGCAGGCGCTTCAAGCACTTGCGGCAGACGGAAAACTGATCAAGCGACCTTTTGTTCAATGTCCGGATGGTCGATTTCTGGTCGGTTTCAAGCCAGAGGTTTGGTCTGAGTTGCTTCGGCACTGAAGTTCAATCCGTCAAGCTCTGTGATCAGTTCATCAACATCCTTCTGGAATCTCAGCTGGTTCATGCTGCTTCTCTTGAAATCCTCGAGAAAAGCGGCTACGAGTTCCTGGCTGCGTTCAAGCACTGGACCCTGCTCCAGAGTCTTCGCTAACTCTTCCCAGAAGCGGTCAATGGCCTGGATCCCCAGCTCTTGAAGCATGGGGTCCTTTTGTGCAAAACGATCTCCAGCGTTGCGGGAGAGATTCAACAGGGAGTCAACGAGGCCTGTCGAAAGCTGAAGACTGAGCTGAGTTTCGGCTTTGCCCATCCCAGGTAGTGCACGAAGTGGAGCTGGGATCGCCGTTTCTTCAAGATTGCGTCGCAGAGCATGACTCACCAAGGCAACCAACTGGGGCCGCATGCCTGGTCCCACCTGGGTTAACACCAATGGAAGCCACAGGCGCAGCAGTTCAGCGAGTTCTCGTTCCCCATCCGATTCGATGCTCTGATGGCTGCAGAGGCGCCGAATCTTCTCGGGCCAATGGGGGGAACGCACTGCATCCTGGGCAGCATCAAGGATGCGCAGGGTGATCACTTCGAATAACTCGAGGGCGAGTACGGCGACCACACCGCGGCTGACAGCGGCTCTAAGGGGTTCCAACTGGATCATGCGTGCGCTGGACAGACGCTCTGTAACGGGCACGATTCGCAGCAGTCTCCAAAACGGAATCAGCAGAGGCAAATCAATCCACCGGCGTAGCAGTGCGTCTCTCCAGGCGATGGCCGGGTAGCGCTGCTTCAGTCGAATAGCCCGCAGCATGATGTCCAGAAGGAAGAGAATCTGAAAGGGAAGATCGATCCTCCACGAGAGATCGATCGGTTGGCCGTTCTCGTCGGTACCGCGCCAGTAATTCGTGGACGCGAGTGGAAGAATGCTTTTGCGCCAGAATCTTCGCTCTGCTTCCCATCTTTCATCTGTCAGATAGCGCTCTCCAAGCAAATGGGCGGCGGATTGTTTGGCTGAATCCATGCCTGCCCTGGCCCTCAGGCGACTTTTGATTTTCTCCAGCGTTCCCGTTTTGTCGGAGCTGACAAAAGGGTTTTCATCGATCAGCTGACTGTTGCGCACCACCATTTCCAGCCGCAGCTGTTTGGCTGCAGGGCTGTTTATACCGCTGGCTGCTGCAGCGCTCTCCAAACGCTGAAAATGTTTGATGTAGGCATCGGTGTCCTGATGCGGCTCAATTCCCTTCACCGGGTCGTACAGGGGAGTGATGTCGGGCAGCCAGGGCAGCGGAACAGCAAGGCTGATGGATGGCAGCGGAAAGAGTGTGCGCTGCAGCCAGAAGTTGCGCAGGGGCACATAGGTCACATCGAAAATGACCCAGGCCAGGTTTAGGGCTGCGATCCCTGCCAGCAGCCTGTCCCAGCCAAGCCAGAATCGACGGCTTGCGGACGGTTTCACACCTTGCCACCGAGGTCTGACCATGGGTGTGAGCGTTCTCAGCTGAGGCTAGGAGGCCATCGCCATCAGGCCTATCTTGGATGCCTCACGGTCAACAAGGTTTCCGTTGCCAGACGCCCAGCACGACGCTCCGCCTCCAAAAGCTGATTCTCAATCGGATTCGTCTTCGGCTCCCACCAAGTCGCAGGGCCAGAAAGGACATCCGTTTTGGGATTTCTGGGGACCTGTGATCTTCACCCTGGCTCTGTATCTCGGGATCCGCCATTACGTGGCTGAAGCACGATTCATCCCTTCCGGTTCGATGCTTCCAGGTCTACAGATCCAGGACCGGCTGCTGGTTGAAAAACTTTCCTACGCCACACGAGGCCCAAAGCGTGGAGAGATTGTTGTGTTCAACTCGCCGCATGCTTTTGATCCAGCGTTGAAAACCGCTGGCTCCCCACCACCATTCCTCTGTGCTCTGGCCAACTTCCCTCTTTTGGGTTTGATCCCCGGTCTTGGCCACCCTGCCTGCGATGCCTACATCAAGCGGGTTGTCGCTGTGGGTGGAGATCAGGTCTCAGTGAACCCGCGGGGGGAAGTCCGCGTGAATGGAGATCCCGTGGATGAGCCCTATGTCACCAAATACTGCCCGGTTGATGAACAGGGAATGAGTCTCTGCCGCACGCTGAATGTGACGGTGCCTGAAGGGCATGTGCTTGCACTGGGCGACAACCGCAGCAACAGCTGGGATGGACGCTACTGGCCAGGTGGTCCGTTCTTGCCTGAGGATCAAATCATTGGCCGAGCGCTCTGGAGGTTCTGGCCTCTCAATCGGCTGGGCTCGCTGGGCTCCTGAGGCCGCATTGCAGAACGCGTCCACTCAAAGGCCTATCGAGGCATGGCTGATTGGCTGCTCGTGAAGCCCATGGATCCGATCGGGTGGGTGTCCAGGTCACCTTCGGATCAAACAGAAGCCAGCGATTGCTTCCCAGGATGAGACGTTCCTCTTCAACTCCCAGCAGTCGTGAGGGCCCGAAGCTGAGCACGTCCCAGAGACGTTCAGCTGTCCAGCCGTTCGACACCACAAGCGCTTGCCAGAGAGAGGGAAGCACGTGTTGGTGACCGGCAATTCCACGTTGGCGTTGATCAGGAGGTAGCAGGCACTCTTCATCATCCAGCGGTGATGCATGCACGGCTATCGCCTGGATCAGGCCAGTGCTTAGGCCTTCAATGAGTGCATCGCGATCTCTTCTGTTGCCAAGGGACGGAGAAACAAACCACGAGGCTGCCGTGGCTGCACTGGAGCAGTTGCTCGTCAACACGTGCCACCAACTCACGGTCGCCGCAGGAGGCAACGTCGACCGCTGGAGGAGATCAACGCCTGCTGCGGTCGACAGACTCATCAGCATCAGCTTGCGCTGTGGGTGCTCCTGCTGAAGCTGAGCAAGCTGGCTGAGGGGCAATGTTTCGCTGCTCAGAGGATCAGTGGGCCAGCCTGCTCTCAGTGCTTCGGGGCTTTCCCGAAGTAGCCCCTCCCCGCGCAGAACGGCATTAAGGGGTGGGATCAGAACAGGTGATGAACCTGACTCGCCAAGGGTGAGGGCGCGGTCGAGCAAGGGGACCGGCGGCATGCTGTCGCCATCCGACAGGCCCACGGCGCCTGCCTCGATCAGGTCGGCATGAGCAGTCAGGTGTTCTCCCTTGCCTTCCTGACTGAAGCCGCCCCAGAGATGGACAGCCAAGTCACAGTTGGACAGCTCAAATCCGCGCAGCCGATCAGGCCGCTCACGACGATTCCCTGACGCCTCCGGCAGTAGAGCAATCTGTCCATAACCGCCTGCAGCGGCTGAGCGTACGAGGCTTTCAAGTGTTTCGCCTTGGCCCTGGAATGGTTCTGGCAGAAAGGAATGAACATCGACCAGGCATGGAGCCAGCAGCTGATGCCCGGCATCCCTCGAGGCGATGCCCGCTGATCGAGCCGCTTCGCGGGCCATTTCGCCGAGTGCCTCGAGACGTCCCTCACAGAGCAGGGCCGCACCCTGCTCCTGCAGCGGCTGGTCGGGCCCGACCAGCACCCTCACGGGGTCGAGCAGGATCATCTCGTTCATCGATCTCAGTGTCAGAGCGCTCCAGCTGCCGTGCGATCCAGCACACCGCCGAGGTGGGAGGTGAGGTTCAGGCATGCAACCACTGCAGGCTGCCCCGGTTCGGATGGCATGTCGACCACCGTGACGCCTCCGTTGCCCTGTTTCACGGCCCAGATGTCAGCAGGGGTGAGACCCAGAAGATGGCAGAGGATTGTTTTGTTGACAGCGTCATGGGCCACCACCAAAGCGGTTTCTGTCGAATCGAGGCTGGATGCAATCGCATTCCAGCTGTCAACGGAGCGATTCCAGACGTCCTGGATGGTTTCTCCTTCAGGCATCTGCACCGTGTCTGGTGTGCGTTTCCACTCCTCAAGCAGATCGCCCCAGTCGGTGCTGATTTCGGATTCAAGTTTGCCTTCCCAGAGGCCATGACCGATTTCCATCAGCCCGTCCGTGAGCGTGATGGAGATGCCTGGATGGGATTTCAGGATGCCTTCAGCCGTTTCGCGCGGGCGCGACATCGAACTGCTGTAGGCCTTCTGCAACGACACATCCTGCAGAAAGCCCCTCGCAGCCTCCGCCTGGGCATGCCCATTGTTGTTGAGAGGGATGTCAATTTGCCCCTGGAAGCGACCTTCTCGATTCCAGTTCGTCTCGCCGTGTCGAACAAGGATGAGCCGTGATCCTGCGCCTTTGGCGGGAAGTGGGGGCTCAAGGTGTGCGGTGCTGTTCAGGCACTCGATTTGAACCTGATGGCCATTGTCGCTTGAGCTGAGATTGAAGATCGACAGTGAGGCATTGTCGAGGCGGAGTCGACGGAAGCCCCGTTCCGGATCTCCCAGCATGGTCACGATCAAGCAGCGCAGAATGGCGTTGTGCCCCACCAGCAGCACGGTTTCATCGCTGGTGATGGGGTGTCGCCTGACCAGCTCGTCCAGGAAACGACGGGCCTGTGTCATCAATTCTTCGTAGGGGCGGTAACGGCTCCCGTCCTTCCTGGTTAGCTCCAAAGTCTCCGGCTTCCGTTTCCAGGTGGCGAATTCGTCTGGGAAACGTTCCGATCGTTCAGCCGCAGTTAGTCCACTCCACGGTTCGAGATCAATCTCCAGGAGGCCATCATCGAAGCTGGGCTCAAGTCCGTCGTCACGGGTTTCAAGGATTCCCGCCGCTGTGGATGCAGCCCGTTTAAGTGGAGAGCTGTAAACCGCCTTGATAGGGACATCGACAAGCGCCTGCCCGAGCCGACGAGCCTGCTCCTGTCCAGAGGCAGTGAGGGTGGAGAGATCGTCTCGCCCCTGGATCCTCCGCTCCACATTGAAGCTGCTGAGACCATGGCGAACGAGGAGAAGACGCAGGGGCACCGCTACATGCTGAAAGAGCGCCGCCATCGTATGAGCGTGCCCCAGGTGCACTCTTCATCGGCTCAGCCACGCGCTACCGACGAGAATCCAACGCAGTTGACCGATCTGTGTGACCAGCCCACCCTCCGGACGTTCAACAGCTGCCCCGTCCTGGAAGGTGCTGCTTGCCCTTCTATCGCTGCTGCTAGCCACCACCGTGTGGGCGCTAGGGCTGGTGGACAGTTTCGCTAAACCTTCTGTTGCTCCTGCACTGTCGTTGGAGCAGCAAGAGCTGACGCTGCTGGCAGAACCCCAGATTCCCCCGTTTCTGCGAACGCTTCTGCTTGGAACGGATGCCTCTGACTCCCTGCTGAGCAGCCTGCGACAAATTCCACTGGATCGGCTGGATGACCGCCAGAAGATTTTGTTCACTGCTTTGGAGACGGACCCAGAGCTTCGGAGCAGCCTCCAGCAGGTGGATCTCGAATCGAGTGATTTGCTTCAGCTTCAGAGGGCTCTTGCGAAAGACGACAGTCGCAATGTCTCGGTGGATGAGCGTTCCAGGCTGCTGCTGCTCACTTCCGACCCATTAAATCGTCGACTCGCCTGTGAGGCACTCGGTGGTGAAGAGGAGAGCTGTCTCGATCAGGCCTCTGCCAAGAGGGCTGCACGCCGGCTGGTGATCAGCGAGCTGCTTCCCATCGTGGCTCTGCTGCTCGGTGGACTGTTGCTGTTACGCCATTTATGGCAATTGCTGCGTCGTCGACTGCCGTCCTGGCCGACTCTGCTCGCTCCTCCGCTCGGGGTTCTGGACATGGTGCTGCTTGTGGCGGGCGGCTTCGTGGTGCTCGGGGAGGTGTTGATGCCTCTGTTGGTGATCCCGATCTCCTCCGCTTTCACGCGTGGCCTTTCAGCACCATTGACGCAGGGCATCAACGTGTTTCTCGGTTATGTCGCCTTGGCAGGACCTCCGCTGCTGATCCTGCGTCAGCAGCTGGGGCAGCTTGACCGTGCGCAGATGCCTCCGCAAGGATGGCTGCAGTGGCGGATTCAGCCTCTGGGCAGTGCCCTGCTTCAGGGGGCCCGCGGCTGGCTGATGGTTTTACCTCCCGTTGTTTTGAGCGGCTGGTTGATCACTCGTCTGATCGGCGATCAGGGCGGCAGCAACCCATTGCTCGAGATCGTCCTCAACAGTCAGGACCCCCTTGCCCTATCCCTGCTCTCTATCACAGCTGTTGTTCTGGCCCCGTTGTTTGAAGAAACGATCTTCCGCGGCGTGCTGCTGCCTGTGCTGGGCCAGTTTCTCGGTCGATTAGGTGGCGTGCTGGTGAGTGCTCTGGTCTTTGCCGTAGCTCATCTCAGCATCGGTGAACTGGCGCCTCTGCTGGTGCTCGGCCTTGGTCTTGGCCTGCTGCGTCTTAGCACTGGCCGCCTGCTTCCCTGTGTGGTGATGCATGCCCTTTGGAACGGCGTGACCTTCCTGAATCTCGTGTTGCTAGGCGGCTGATCCAATCTTCAGTCCTGGTCAAGGTTTCAGGCTTGCGATGTCCTCCCTCAGATGGTTCACTGGCGCATTGATGAACCTTATCCGTGGTCGCGGTTCCGCAGTCACAACCGTCCTCCGCGCAACGTCCGGCCTCCAGTAGTCCGTTCGAGGTCATTCAGGGATCGCTCTCTGCGCGACGCGTTGCACGCAAGTCTCCCTTGTTGGCAGGGCTGCACCGCACGGCAGATGGCAGCCTGATCGGAGTGTTCGCCGCTGTTCTTGTGCTCAGTGGGCTCACGCTGCACTGGCAACATCGCTGGACGCTGGCGTTTCGTCAGCTTGAGATGACCCGGGACTTGGCCCATCGCCTGACCGAATCCACGGCCATGCTCGAACGACATCTGTTGGAGCGTTCCCAGACCCCCAAGCAGATGGTTCCCACCACGGTGGCCAATCTGGTTTACCTCGACCGTCCCTCCGCGGCTTCCGCCAAGCCAGGGATCGATCACCTGGCCATGCTCGGTTCGCTCATGGAGCGCACCATTCATCACGGCTACTGATTCATGGGCCGTTCCACCAAGCCCACCCGGCCAGGCGCCAGTCGTCAGCGCAGAAGGGTTGTGCCTCTGGAGCCAGTCCCGGCAGGACGAATGCGCTCGGTGTTCGCGCTTCTATGTCTTGGTCTTGTTGGCCTAATGGGTAGAATGGCTTGGCTGCAGGTGTTTCAGGCCAGCGAACTCGAGGCTCGTGCCCGTTTAGTACAGACTCAGCGCACCAAGCCACTGGGGACCCGTCGGCCGATTGTTGACCGCACCGGGCGATTGGTCGCTCTTGACGAAGAGCGCTACCGCCTATGGCTACATCCGCGCTACTTCAATCTTCCCGGTGATGCTCCAACGCTGATTCGCCCTCCTGCCGATGTCGCGGCACGATTAGCGCCTTTGCTCGCACTCACTGAGGCGGAGATCCTGAAGCGTATCGGCGATCGTCCCTCCGGGATCAAGCTGATTGAAGGTCTGGATCCCGAGACTGCATCAACAATCCGCTCAGCTGGTATCTCCGGAGTTGATCTGGAGTCCTACCCGCACCGTGTTTATCCCCAGGGTGATTTGTTCGCCAACGTCGTCGGCTTTCTCAATCAGGATCGAGAACCTCAGGCAGGGCTTGAACAAAGCCGACACAACGAACTTCAGCGCCATGAACAGGCCCGAAGCCTTCGCAGAGGAGCCGATGGCACTCCGCTGCCAGACAATCTCGATGCTGGAGTCTTTTTCGGGGATGATCTGCGACTTCAGCTCACCCTCGATGCACGTCTACAGGCTGTTGCCGCGAAGGCCCTTGCCGCACAGATCAAAACCTGGAAAGCCCAGAAAGGGGTTGCCATTGTCATGGATGTCACCAATGGCGAGTTGCTGGCGCTGGCATCCGTTCCCACGTACGACCCGAACAGCTACTGGAGTTTTCCGGCAGGTCGTTTCCGGGAATGGTCGGTTCAGGACCTCTATGAACCCGGATCGACGTTCAAGCCCATCAACCTGGCGCTGGCTCTGCAGGAAAATGCCATTCAGACAACAGGACGTGTTCAGGACAGCGGTTCCGTCACGATCGGTGGCTGGCCGATTAACAACCACGACCGGCGAGCCAATGGTCTGATCGACTTCGCCACGGTGCTGCAGGTGTCTAGCAACGTCGGCATGGTTCAAGCCATGCGTAATTTGCCCTCCTCCACCTACTGGGACTGGCTGAGCCGCCTCGGGTTGGACGCACGGCCTGACACAGATTTGCCCGGAGCCGTTGCCGGTCAGCTCAAAACCAAGGAGCAGTTCACCACCCAGCCGATCGAGCCAGCCACAGCGTCCTTCGGCCAGGGATTCTCGCTAACACCGTTGAAGCTTGTGCAGCTCCACGCCTTACTCGCCAACGGCGGCCGTCTTGTCAGCCCCCATATCACCCGAGGATTGAGAGCCGGCGATGCGCTGGCTCCGCCTGGATCGCGTCAGGGCAAGCCATTGCTGAAACCTGAGGTCACCCAGACAGTGATGGCCTGGATGGAATCGGTGGTTGAGCAAGGGAGCGGCAAGGGCGTCAGAACGCCGGGGTACCGCATCGGTGGCAAGACTGGAACCGCTCAGAAGGCCCTGAACGGCGTTTACGTTCCCGGCGCTCTGATCTGCAGCTTTGTGGCGACCCTTCCCGTCGATGATCCGAAATATGTCGTGCTGGTGGTGGTGGATGAGCCCCAGGGAGACCATGCCTACGGATCCACAGTGGCTCTTCCGGTTGCGAAATCAATCATCGATGGTCTCTTAGTGATTGAAAAGATTCCGCCCAGCACAGCTCGCAAGTCTGCTCCTGCTCAAGCTGGTTGAGGCCAAGCCATTGCTCGCCTGAGGTTGCAGCTTCCCGCAAGATGCCAGCTGCGAAAACGCAGCTACGTTACGAGCAACAAGCCTTTAGCGACATGGCAACTCTTCTTGAGCAGCTCTCTGCAATGACCGTCGTGGTGGCGGATACGGGTGATCTTGAAGCGATCCGTAAATTCACGCCACGGGACGCAACGACCAATCCTTCTTTGATTCTGGCAGCTGCTCAGATCCCTGCCTATCAAAGCCTGATCGACGAGGCCCTGCGATCCTCCCGTCGTTTGATCGGCGACAGCGCGCCCGTCGAGACAGTGGTCAAGGAGGCGCTCGATGAGATCAGTGTGATCTTTGGCAAGGAAATCCTCAAGATCGTTCCTCGCCGAGTGTCCACTGAGGTGGATGCACGCCTTAGTTTCGACACTGCTGCCACGATTGAAAAAGGCCGCAAACTCATCCGCCTCTACAACGATGCCGGAATCAGCAATGATCGCGTGCTGATCAAGGTGGCCTCCACCTGGGAGGGGATCAAGGCCGCTGAAGTTCTCGAAAGAGAAGGAATTCACTGCAACCTCACTCTCCTGTTTGGCTTCGCTCAGGCCGCAGCGTGCGCTGAGGCCGGTGTGACTCTCGTTTCACCTTTCGTTGGCCGCATCCTCGATTGGTATAAAGCCGATACGGGAAGGGACTCCTATCCTGGTCCTGAAGATCCAGGCGTGCTGTCTGTGACCAAGATCTTCAACTACTTCAAGACCTACGGCTACAAAACCGAGGTAATGGGGGCCAGCTTCCGCAATATCGACGAGATTACCGAGCTTGCTGGTTGTGATCTGCTCACCATTTCACCCAAGCTGCTCGATCAGCTGCGTTCCAGTGAGGCCACGCTCACCCGCAAGCTTGACGGTGCCAATCCCTCCAGCACTGAGTCCCAGATCCATGTCGACCGAGACATGTTCGATTCGATGATGGCAGCTGATCGCATGGCCACCGACAAACTCGGCGAAGGCATCAAGGGTTTCAGCAAGGCCATTGAGACCTTAGAGAGCATGCTTGCCCATCGGCTTGCGGAACTCGAGGGAGGACAGGCCTTCGGTCATGCCGTGCAGGAGATCTTCATGCTCAATGACATGAATGGTGACGGTTGTATCACCCGGGATGAGTGGCTGGGCAGTGATGCCGTCTTCGATGCTTTGGATGCGGATCATGACGGCAGACTCACCCAGGAGGAGGTTCGTCGCGGTTTCGGCTCTGCCTTGTCACTGACCAGAGCCTGATCTTCTCCTTGAATCCGACTACCCGTCCGTGAATGCCCTTGACACCATGCGTGCCCTCGCTCGGAAAAGTGAGGTGCACGCCGTTAACGCTGGTGACGTCATTTTCAAGGCTGACGACGCCGGTGCGTCGATGTTCGGTGTTCTCGAGGGAACGGTTCGACTGACCTGGACCAATGAGAACGGCCAGCAGGGATATGAACTGATTGCGGCCGGAAACGTCTTTGGTGCCGGGGCCCTGGTGATGGAAGGTCATTGCCGCCTTGGCACGGCACAGGCCGAAACCGATTGCCGCCTGATTGAGATGAACCGCGAGAAATTCCTATTTGCCGTCCAGGAGTCGCCCATGTTCGCCATCGAGCTGCTGGCTTCTGTTGACGCGCGTTTGCGTGATCTGAAGATCGCAACCCACTCCTGACTCAGTCTGATTAGTTTCGTCTGAGTTGGGTGGAGCTGTCCCGCATTCGATGGCAGTGCAGCTGGTCTGGTTCAAGCGTGACTTGCGGCTCGAGGATCACAGGCCGCTGATCCAGGCATTGACTCTTGGAGACGTGCTGCCTCTTTACATCGTTGAACCTGAGTTCTGGCTTCAGCCGGATGCTTCGGGCCGTCAGTGGGAATTCTGCAGGGAGGCGCTTTTTGACCTCAGGCAGGCCATGGCAGCCCTTGGTCAGCCCCTGGTCATTCGTTGTGGGGATGCGGTGGCTGTGCTCGAGCGTGCCAGGCGTCAGCTCGGTGTGTCGGGCCTCTGGAGTCATGAAGAAACTGGTAATGACTGGACCTACGCCAGAGACCGACGCGTCGCTGCGTGGGCAAGGGAGCGGAGTATTCCCTGGAGACAGATTCCGCAGTTCGGTGTGATCCGGCCGCTCCGGACACGTGGTGGATGGGCTCGGCGCTGGGAAGAGCGGATGGCGGAGCCGATCACGCCTGCTCCCGATCATCTTGAGCCACTGCCGGGTGTCTCACCCGGTGAATTGCCAACGGCCGCTGAACTGGGACTCCAGCCTGATCCGTGCCCCCATCGTCAGCAGGGTGGCCGCGATGCCGGGTTCAACGAACTCGGGCATTTCCTGGAGCAACGGGTGGATGACTACTGTCGTTCGATTTCCAGTCCGAATAGGGCCTTCACGGGATGTTCCAGGCTTTCCAGTTATCTCACCTGGGGTTGCCTCTCCATGCGTGAGGTGCTTCAGCGCAGTCGTGGGATGCAGGGACGTGGTGCCCGCAGCTTTGGCTCAAGACTTCACTGGCATTGTCATTTCATTCAGAAGCTCGAAGATCAGCCATCGATTGAATGGCAGGACTTTCACCCTTTCATGCGTGATCTCCGTGAGTCTGATGCCGAGCGTCTGGCGGCCTGGGCGGAAGGCCGGACGGGGATACCGTTTGTGGATGCTTGCATGCGCGCCCTGAGGGCGCATGGTTGGATCAACTTCCGGATGCGGGCGATGTTGATGTCGTTCGCGAGCTACAACCTCTGGCTGCCTTGGAGGGACAGTGGTCTGCACCTCGCCCGTCAGTTTGTGGATTACGAACCAGGGATTCACTGGAGTCAATGCCAGATGCAGTCGGGCAGCACCTCCATCAACACAATCCGGGTTTACAACCCGATCAAGCAGGGGCATGACCATGATCAGGACGGGGTTTTCATCCGCCGCTGGTGTCCTGAATTGGCCGATGTACCCACAGTGCATCTACATGAACCCTGGGCGTTCAACGGCGTTATGCCGATTGTCGATTGTGCTGATTCGGCCAGGCAGGCCAAGGAGCGGATCTTCGCGATCAGGCATTCAGCCGGATTTGAGCGTCATGCTGATGCCATTCAGCGGCGACATGGTTCCAGGCGGGCTGGTCTGCCGGCATCATCCCAACGACGTTCACGTCGCCGCAGGAGTGATCCAAGCGTGCAGCAACTGGCCTTCGATCTCTAGCTGCGCTGCAGCAATAGCCGGCGAATGACTCGCTGGGCGATATCGCCGTATCCCATCTCTCCGGAGAGGATCTGGGCGATTCGTCTGGGAGCCGTCGGACGTTTCACCCCCAGCTGATAGCCCACACCGGGGAAGCGGTAAAACACCTGTGCGATCCGACGACCCCAGGCCATGGAGTCTCCCCAGCGCTGTCGCATCGCCCTGGAATAGCCCTGTAGGGATTGCTCTTCGCCGTTGAGCCAGCGGTCCAGGTGCTTCGCTGCTTCACAACCGCTCATTAGAGCTGGACGTAATCCTTCCGCAAGGAAGGGATCGCAGAGCGATGCGGCATCGCCCACTGCCACCACCCCGTGGGCATGAAGCGCGCTGTGCCCATTCCAGACCCTCAGGTTGGCCTCCTGCCGAAGACCTGCATTGGCAGCAAAGCCGAGATCAGGCAGTAGTGCATTCAGGATCGTCTCCGAATCGGTGACGTCACGACCGATGAAGGTGCCAACTCCAACATTGATCCCGTCTGCTAGCGGGAAAGCCCATGCAAAACCGTGGTGTACCAGGCCGAATTCGAAGCGTGCCGTTCCAGGAGCGAGTGTTCCGAGACCTTCCAGGCGAACCGACAGCGTGCTCGCCATATGCAGGGAGCTCGGGCCGATGCCGACCTGTTGCGGCCAGGGGGACCCTGAGCCATCAGCGATCACGACTGCTCTGGCCTGAACAGGCTCTCCCCGCTCCCCTGTGAGTGTCCAGCACTCGCCTTTACGTTCGAGGGCCTTCACACGACATGGTCGCTGAACGGTGGCACCAGCACTCACTGCCTTCTCAAGCAATAAGGAATCCAGATGCTCACGTCTCACAATCCAGAACGGCGCTTCACCGGGAAGTTCCGCGATAACCGGATCCTCCAGGCACCAGCTGAAGTCGACCTGGCGGATCACATCATCAACCGCTGGGCTTAGGTCGAAAGGGAACCAGCGCTGTACTGAGGAGGCCATACCTCCACCGCAGGGCTTGATTTGAGCCCCGGTTTGCGCCTCGAGAATGGTGACTGAATGCCCTGCTTGAGCCAGGTGGAAAGCAGCTGAAGTGCCGGCAGCTCCGGCACCGATCACGGCAACGTCGGTTTCAATCACACCTTGAGGATGTCGGCCTCCTTGTCGGCCAAGTGCTTCTCCAATTGTGCGATGAACTTCTCGAGGGTTTTCTGGATGCTCTCCTGTTCGTCATGGCTCTGGTCTTCTGAAAACTCACCTTCCTTTTCCTGTTTCTTGATCTTGTCGATGGCGTCGCGGCGGATGTTGCGCAGGGCCACCTTCCCTTCTTCGGCGTATTTGGAGGCGAGCTTGCAGAATTCCTTGCGACGTTCCTCAGTGAGGGGAGGCACATTGATGCGGATGATCTTGCCGTCGTTGTTGGGGGTAAAGCCCAGTTCACTCATGGCAATTGCCTTCTCGATCCCCGCCAGTGAGCTGATGTCGAAGGGCTGGATTTGGATGGTCTGTGAGTCAGGTGTTGTCAGCGTGGCTAACGATTTCAGTGGCGTGTCGGCGCCGTAGTACTCCACGGAGATGCGATCGAGCAGAGCCGAGTTGGCCCGCCCTGTTCGGATGGTGTTGAACATGCGCTGGGTGGATTCCACCGACTTCTGCATGTTTGCTTCGAGGTCTTGCTTCGACATAACGATTGTCAGTTGTTGATCCGGGAACCGATCGGCTCTCCAGCCACGGCTTTGCCGATGTTGCCAGGTTCAAACAAATTGAAAACAACAATCGGGATGTTGTTGTCTTTGCAAAGTGCGATGGCAGTGCTGTCCATCACGGCCAGTTCACCGCTCAGAACCTGTTGATAAGTGAGGTGTTCCTGCTTCACGGCATCGGCATGCACTGCAGGATCCTTGTCGTAGACCCCATCCACCTTGGTGGCTTTGAACACCACATCCGCATTGATCTCGGCTGCCCGCAAGGCTGCTGTGGTGTCGGTGGTGAAGAAGGGGTTGCCACAACCGGCGCCGAACACCACCACACGGCCTTTCTCCAGATGGCGAATGGCTTTGCGGCGAATGTAGGGCTCTGCGACTTCCTGCATGCCAATGGCGGTTTGGACTCGAGTTGGTATACCTGCGCGCTCCAGTCCGTCCTGAAGTGTGATCGCATTCATCACAGTGGCCAGCATTCCCACGTAGTCGGCTGTGGCCCGATCCATTCCAGCTGCCGATCCCTTTAGGCCACGAAAGATGTTCCCGCCGCCCACAACAATCGCCAGCTGTGTGCCCCCCTCAATCACCTTGGCAACGTCTTCAGCGATGGACTGCACGATGGCGGGATCGATTCCATAGCCCTGATCTCCCATCAGCGCTTCTCCGCTGAGCTTCAGCAGTGCACGCGCGTAGGCCATTCATCCACCTGATCCAGCTGACAGTAGCAAGCAGGATCAGACGGTCCTGCTACTGGCGCACCTGCGGTGGAACCGCTTGGATGGAGCAGCGTCAAAGCCCCCATGTCAGATGAGATCGGAGGACGCAGTTCGGTGATGGCTCGCCTCACCCTCTCCGCGCTGCATCGTGCCAGTCAGGATCCATCCTGCTGGCGTGATCCCGTGGTTCATCGTGCTCTGCTGGTTAGTGGTCTGTCGGTGCTAACCGCTGCATCAGGGTTGATCAGACGTGATCTGGCTCAGGACTGACGTTCAGTATTCGATGCCTGCCTGAGCTTTGACACCCTGCTCTCTGAATGGGTGTTTGCTCAAAGTCATTTCGGTGACCAAATCGGCCGCTTCAATCAACGCTGAGGGTGCGCCTCGACCGGTGACCGCTACGTGGCAAAGCTCAGGCCGCTCCTTGAGCCCAGCAATCACCGTTTCGGGGCCGATGTAGCCCAGTTTTATGGCCACGTTGAGTTCATCTAGAAGAACCAGCTTGATCCGGTCGTCACGCAGGTGGCCCAGAGCTGTTTGCCAGGCCTCCGTGACCAGTTGCTGATCACGTTGCCGGTCTTGGGTTTCCCACGTGAATCCCTCCCCCAGTGCATGCCAGCAGATCTGGTTGCCGAAGGCTTTTAACGCTCTGGCTTCACCCGGTTCCCAACCACCCTTGATGAACTGCACAACCGCCACCCGTTCACCGTGGCCGAGGGTGCGAAGCACCAGCCCCAGGCCTGCCGTGGTCTTGCCCTTGCCGTGTCCGGTGAATACCAGAATTAGTCCCTTCTCCTTGTTGCGTTCTTCGACGCGCTGGCGTTGCACCTGCTGGCGTCGTTCCATGCGCTTTCGGTAGCCGGCATCGTCTTGCTCTGGTGCAAGGTTGCCTCCCATGCCCAGTTCCGCTGCAGTCTGATCGAGATTGTTGTTGCTCATCGAGAAGTTGTGTCGACGCTGGGGCGCGCAGCGGTAATCCGTTGTAGGGCCTGCCCGGCCAGTAATTCCTGCTTCACCGCTGTGAAACCGAGCTGCTGCAGCTGAGAGGGCAGGTCATCTTCCAGCATGGACGTGGCCGTATCGGTTTCAAACAAGGCGCAGAACAGTTGTTGAGGCAGTCGTAGCCATGGCCCTGCAGGGTGCAGGTCCACAATCACCAGCCAGCCTCCTGGTTTCAGCAGGCGCAAGCTCTGGCGCAGCACCATCTCTCGCTCGCGGCGGGGAAATTCATGCAGCGCCACGCTCAGCTGGACGGCAAGGAAGCTTTCGTCCTGTAGCGGTGGTTCCTCCGCTAAGCCCTCCACCCGCTTGAGGCTTGGGTGTCGTTGGGCGGCTAGAGCTAGGGCCAGTGGTGAGATGTCAAGCCCTGAGACATGGAAGCCTGCGGCCAGCCAGGGTGCTGCGGCCTCTCCGCTGCCGCAGCAGAGATCCAGCACCGCGGCACCAGGCTCAATCCTGGATTGCAGGGCTGCCAGCCCCAAACTGCGGAGTTGCTCAACTCCACCCACGCTCAGGGATGAGATCGCCGTGACCGTGTCGTAAATCCAGCGGTAGCGGTAGGCCAGGGGCCGCAGAAACGAGGTCATCAGGATCAGGAATAGATGAGAGGGGCGTTATCCTGCGAGTTCATGTTGCCGCTGATCGATAGCGATCTGCGGAACCGAAAGCCGGCAGTCAGTTGAGGGCGCGATCCGATTCGTTGAACTCATCGCAACCGTTATGACCAGCTGCATACCAAATGGATTCACTGACGTCTCATGACGCCTGTTGTCGGGCTAAGGCCGCATCAACAGCTTGTTGCTGATCGCGTCGGGTGATCCAGTGGTGATAGGTGCGAGTGTGAATCGCCACGGAGTGGCCCATCATCCTGGCAGAAACCGTGTCAGGCAGACCGATATGGATGGTTCTTACCGCCCAGGCATGGCGAAGGTCATAAGGGGTGAGCGGAAGGTCGTAGCGGCGAAACTGCTCGGTGACCCGTCGTCCCACCTGCTGCAGGGTCGTTCTCCTCAGATCGGTGCTGATCACCGGCAGAGCCTGCGGCTCTCGTCCAAGTTTCAACAGGTCAAAACGCTCGACCCATTCAGGGTTGAAAGGCCACACCTGATGTTCACCTGTTTTGGTGGTGGGCAGAACCCTGATCACACGATCTCCTTCGGCGCACAGAGCTGACAGGTCGCTGAAGAACACCTCATGGTTGCGAAGGCCATACGTGGCCATCAGGCCATAGGCCAGTCGCCAGCGTGGATTGGGAATCTGCAGGATGCCCTCGAGAATTTGTTGATCGCTGGGGAGTTGGCGGAACCGGGCTCGATGCAGGCCATAGCCTGCTGCCTCTGCTCGCCAGTGATCGGGCAGTTCCAGTTCCAGATGCCTGGCCAGGCCACCTAGGGCTGTGCTGCATTGCTGGCGACTGCGGCTTCCATCGGGGTAGCTATGCAGGGTCTGAAGCAGCAGCTCTGCAGCGATTGGGCCCTTGTCTTTGCCAGCAAGTGTGCGCAGTCGACGCAGATAGGGGTTGTAAGCACCTGTCCATGTGGTTCGACTGCCGGAAGGGGAGCGGCGGCGACGTGGATCGGCAAAAAAGGCTTGCTCGAAGCTCATGAGTTGCTGCTCAAGCAGGGCATGGGCTCGACCTGATGAGCCGGATGTGGACGACGCCTGCGCGGGCGCCTTGATCCATTGCTCCCATCGAAACTGGTCGCGCTTGAGCTGGGCATCAATGACCCGTGCGATCTGCTCGGCTTCGCGCAGGCCATCCCTGTCATTCTCAAGGCCGAGGCTCAGGCGTTGCACCGATCGCTGGCCTGGCTTTGTACGCCCAGGCAACAGCCCACGCAGGTTTAACCGGCGACCGCGACATTCGATACGCAGGCCGATGCCGATCGAGGCCAAGGCTGCATTCGAATTTCGCCTGATCACTTCGAGCGGCTCGCTGCGAGTCATCCATTCCTTCAGGACATCGTCAAGATGCCGTTAACGCGGGTTACTCTCAACCCCTGCAATCGTTTCCAGACATGGCTCGGGTCGGTGTCGTACTGCTCAATCTGGGTGGCCCTGAGCGAATTCAGGACGTAGGTCCCTTCCTTTTCAATCTCTTTGCCGACCCAGAGATCATTCGGCTGCCAATTCCCGCTCTGCAGAAGCCTTTGGCCTGGTTGATCAGCACCCTGCGCAGCGGCAAATCACAGAGCGCCTACCGCTCCATCGGTGGCGGCTCTCCATTGCGTCGGATTACTGAGCAGCAGGCCAGGGAGCTGCAGAGCCTGCTTCGGCAACGGGGTATCGAGGCCACAAGCTACGTGGCCATGCGCTACTGGCATCCCTTCACGGAATCCGCCGTTGCAGACATCAAGGCTGACGGAATGGATCAGGTGGTTGTGCTGCCGCTCTACCCGCACTTCTCCATTAGCACCAGTGGTTCGAGTTTCCGTGAGCTCCAGCGGCTGCGTCAGGGAGACGGTGTCTTTGAGAAGCTGCCGATCCGTTGCATCCGTAGCTGGTTTGATCATCCTGGCTATGTCACGGCGATGGCTGAGCTGATCGCTGAGGAAATCCGCAATAGCGATGACCCTCTCCAGGCTCATGTCTTCTTCAGCGCCCATGGTGTGCCGAAGAGTTACGTCGAAGAGGCCGGTGATCCTTATCAACAGGAAATCGAGGCCTGCACTGCCCTGATCATGAAGAAGCTGCAGGAGCTTATGGGCCATGACAACCCCCATACCCTCGCTTATCAAAGCCGTGTGGGTCCGGTCGAATGGCTGAAGCCCTACACCGAAGAGGCCCTTGAAGAGCTGGGTAAAGCCAAGATCAATGATCTTGTGGTGGTGCCGATCAGCTTTGTCAGTGAGCACATCGAAACGCTTGAGGAGATTGACATCGAGTACCGCGAACTTGCGACCGAGTCTGGTGTGGTGAATTTCCGGCGAGTGCGGGCTCTCGATACCTACCCCCCCTTCATCGAAGGACTGGCTGATCTTGTTGTGACCAGTCTTGAAGGGCCTGAAGTCAGCCTTGATGCGGCAGCTGAACTGCCCACCAAGGTGAAGCTTTATCCCCAGGAGAAATGGGAGTGGGGTTGGAACAACAGTTCCGAAGTCTGGAACGGGCGACTGGCCATGCTGGGCTTCTCCGCCTTTCTGCTCGAAATCATCAGTGGCCAGGGCCCACTACATGCACTCGGACTGCTCTGAGCGCCGGCACAGTGGCGGGCCGGCCCTTAATCTTGAGGGTCAGTTCCCCGTGAAGACACAGTGACGCTGATCTCCGCTCCCACGGCCGACACAGCGTCCAGCAGTGATGGAATCCGCAGGATGAGCGGAGCCCAGGCCTTGATGGATGCGCTGCGTCGACATGGTGTGGACACGATTTTTGGCTACCCGGGCGGTGCCATTCTTCCGATCTATGACGCCCTGCACATAGCGGAGAGCGAGGGTTGGTTGCGTCACTTTCTCGTGCGTCACGAACAAGGCGGAACCCACGCTGCGGATGCCTATGCGCGTGCGACCGGCCGAGTGGGGGTGTGCTTCGGCACGTCCGGCCCTGGGGCCACCAATCTGGTAACGGGTATTGCAACTGCCCAGATGGATTCAGTGCCGATGGTGGTCATCACTGGCCAGGTGCCGAGGACGGCGATTGGGACCGATGCCTTCCAGGAGACCGACATCTTCGGCATCACCTTGCCGATCGTGAAACATTCATGGGTTGTGCGAAACCCTGCCGATCTTGCTTCAGTGGTCGCGCAGGCTTTTCACATCGCAGCCTCAGGTCGACCGGGGCCCGTGTTGATTGACATCCCCAAGGATGTTGGCCAGGAGGAGTTTGATTACATCCCGGTTGAGCCAGGTTCCGTTGTCCCTGCAGGTTTCGGCTCCACCCCTCCGCCTGATTCCCAGTCGATTGAGGCAGCGCTTGATCTGATTTCCGAAGCCCAACGCCCTCTCCTTTATGTGGGAGGGGGGGCGATCGCCTCATCCGCCCACGACAGTATCGGCGTGCTGGCGGAGCGCTATCAGATCCCTGTCACCACAACGCTGATGGGGAAGGGCGCCTTTGATGAGAACCATCCACTGGCGTTGGGCATGCTGGGCATGCATGGCACGGCTTACGCCAATTTTGCAGTAACAGATTGCGATCTGCTGATTGCAGTCGGGGCTCGATTTGATGATCGCGTGACCGGCAAGCTCGACACCTTTGCCCCGCGTGCCCGGGTGATCCATTTCGAGATCGACCCAGCTGAGATTGGCAAAAACAGGCGCCCTGATGTCGCTGTTCTCGGTGATGTCGGCACCAGTCTTGCCGCACTGGTTGATCTGAGTCTGCGCCGTTCTCCTGAACTGCAGACCAGCGTTTGGTTGAAGAGGATTCGTGACTGGAAAGAGCGTTATCCCCTTTCCATTCCGCCTCAGGAAGGTCCCATTTACCCCCAGGAAGTTCTGATGGCTGTCCGTGACCTGGCCCCTGGAGCCATTGTCACGACGGATGTAGGACAGCATCAGATGTGGGCTGCTCAGTATTTGCGCAATGGTCCACGTAGCTGGATCAGCAGCGCCGGACTGGGGACGATGGGTTTCGGGATGCCAGCCGCCCTGGGTGCCCAGGTCGCCTGTCCTGATCGTCAGGTGGTGTGTATCGCAGGTGACGCCAGTGTGCTGATGAATATCCAGGAGCTGGGCACCCTCGCCCAATACAGGCTCCCCGTGAAGGTGGTGATTGTGAACAATCACTGGCAGGGCATGGTTCGTCAGTGGCAGGAGAGTTTCTACGAAGAGCGTTATTCCGCCTCTGACATGCTGGGCGGCATGCCTGATTTCGAAGCTCTGGCCAAAGCCTTTGGCGTAGAAGGCATGAAGATCGTTGAGCGCAAAGATCTGCACAACCGTTTAGCGGAGGCGTTTGACTCTCCGCATCCAACCTTGGTGGATGTGCATGTTCGCCGTGGTGAGAATTGCTATCCGATGGTTCCTCCCGGTTGCAGCAATGCCCAGATGGTGGGTCTGCCGGCCCATCCAGAGCTGGCTTTCCAGGATTCCGGAAGTTCTTCCTTCAACCCAGGAGGCCAGTGAGAGCAGGCATTTTATTGGCAGCTGCTCTCAGCTTGATGCTGTTGTTTGTGCTGCCTTCTCAGGCTTTTGCCGCAGAGGTTCTGCAGGTGCGTTCGGCGACGCTGCTTCAGATTGGTGACCGCAATCGTAATTACAGTGTGCAGCTGGCTTGTGTTCAGGTTGAGCCTGAAGATGAGCAGCGAGCGCAGGATTGGATGCGTCGTGAACTTCCCCGCCGACGAAGGGTGAATCTGCGGCCAGAGGGCAGTGCAGATGGTGTTCTGCTGGCAAGGGTCACTCCGATCGGAGATGATCTCGATCTCGGTGCAGCTCTGGTGAATGAAGGCCTGGCCCAGGTCACATGCCCAGGAGCTTGATATGGCACGCAATCGCATTGCCTCAGGGATTGTGATGGTGCCCTGTGTGCTTCTGGGTTCAGCTTTTCTGAGTACGGCCATCTGGGGTGACGCCGCGTCTGACAATCGCTTTCTTGCCATCGGAATCGGCAGTCTGCTGCTGATCGCCGGACTGCTTTCACTGGCGATCCCCGGGGGGAGTCCCGAAGCTGAGCTTAAGGATGACAAAACGGAACAGTCTCCCTAGCAGGCCAACGATCGGTCTGATCTCCGCTCAGTAGGGTTTGTACTAGGGGTCAGGAGAGGAGGGAGCTCGTGCTGCGCCTGAGCGAGCTTCGACTGGAGTTGGACCACACCGAGGATGACCTTGAGCAGGCTGTTCTGCGTTGTTTGCGAGTACCTCGTGAGCAACTGATCTCCTGCCAGTTGGTGAAGCAAAGCATTGATGCCCGGCGTCGGGATCGAATCCGGATCATCTACAGCGTGGATGTCCAGGTACGGGGGGAGAAAGCGTTGCTACGTCGATGCTCCGCCGACCGTCGCATTCGTCGCAGTCCCGATGAGTCCTACCGATTCGTTGCGCGTGCTCCATCCAGTCTGGTCGATGCGTCCTGGCAGCGACCCGTGGTGATTGGGGCAGGACCCTGTGGTTACTTCGCAGCATTGCTGCTGGCACAGATGGGATTACGCCCACTGTTGCTGGAGCGCGGACAGGTGGTAAAGCAGCGAAGCCGCGACACGTTTGGATTCTGGCGTCGTCAATCGACGTTCAATCCCGAATCCAACGTGCAGTTTGGCGAAGGTGGGGCAGGAACCTTTTCCGACGGCAAGCTCTACAGCCAGGTGAGCGATCCCGTTCATTACGGTCGCAAAGTGCTGGAAGAGTTGGTGAAATGCGGCGCCAACCGCGACATCCTCACGCGTCATCGGCCCCATATCGGCACCTTCAAGCTGGCGACAGTAGTCAGGGGGTTACGTACTCAGATTGAGGCTCTTGGCGGTGAGGTCCGCTTTGGATCCCGCGTGGAACAACTTCTCTTGGAGCCTGCCAGCGCCACTGACGCCAAGCCGATGCGGATCATTGGTCTGCAACTGGCCGATGGCAGCCGTCTTGACTGCAGTCAGGTGGTTTTGGCACCTGGACATTCGGCAAGGGACACCTTCGCGATGTTGGATCGGACGGGTGTTGCCATGGAGCGGAAGCCCTTCGCGATTGGCCTTCGCATCGAGCATCCGCAGTCGCTGATCGACAACGCTCGCTGGGGAGATGCTGCTGGCCATCCGTTGCTCGGTGCTGCTGAATACAAGCTGGTGCATCACGCCGCCAATGGTCGCTGTGTCTACAGCTTCTGTATGTGTCCAGGTGGGTTTGTGGTGGGTGCGACCTCTGAACCAGGTCGTGTTGTGACCAATGGCATGAGCCAGCACTCCCGCAACGAACGCAACGCCAACAGCGGCTTGGTGATCCCTGTGTCGGATGCCGACCTGGAGGCTCACGAGCGCTGGCCAGCTGATCCACTCGCGGGTCTGGTGTTCCAGCGAGAACTCGAATCCCTCGCTTTCCAGCTCGGGGGGGAGGACTACAGCGCCCCGGTGCAGCGACAGGAGGACTTTGTGGCCGGAAGGCCATCCACCTCTCTCGGATCGGTCATTCCTTCCTATCAACCCGGTGTCCAACCCGCGGACCTTGCCCAGCTTCTACCAGAAACAATGGTGGAGGCCCTGAGGGAAGCTCTGCCGGCATTCAGTCTGAAGATCTCCGGTTATGACCACCCCGATGCCGTTCTGACTGGCGTCGAAACTCGTACCTCTTCGCCGCTGCGCATCCCTCGTGATGATCGGCTGGAGTCAATCAATGTGCTCGGTCTTACGCCAGCGGGCGAGGGTGCCGGTTACGCGGGCGGAATTCTTTCGGCAGCGATCGATGGCATCCGTGCTGCTGAAGCGGTTGCATTGCGTCTGCTTCCTCAGACATCGAACTGATGACTGAGAGGTTCAAATTGCAGCCTGCCCCACGATTCCACTCCACTGAACCGCCTTCACCTGATCGCGTCGCCAGGAGTGAAACAGGCTCGGCTCAGCGACTGTGCAGAGCGGACATGTCCTGATCCTGGTGCTGTCAATTCCTTCCGCTTCCAGTTGCTGCAGGGCGGCTTGTCGGATATCTAGACGGCAGCGCCCCTGCTCTGGATCAGGATCAATCACGGCTTGCTTCTGCAACTCCTCTAGTGATCTGGGCTCGGTTGCCAACGCCTCACCCACCTGAAGGGCCACGGATTGCGCCACTTGATAACGCTCACCACTGACCGCTGGCCCGAGGGCCACGATCAGCTTTTCTTTCCGGGCACCACGTTGTTCGAGCCTGGCGATGGCCGCTGGCAAGATGCGGCTGGCCACGCCACGCCAGCCGGCATGGCATGCAGCTACGTGCCCACTGTCGGGATCCGCAAGCAAAACAGGTGTGCAGTCGGCTCCACAGACCCAGAGGCTCTGCCCTCCGCGATCGCTTACCAGTCCGTCGGCATCGGGCCATGGTGCTGCACTGGCAGCGGAGGCTTCAAGCACCACGTTCCCATGCACCTGCTGCGGGCGATGAACAGAGACACCACAAGACAGGTAGGCAGCCAGCTCGTCGGGACCACGACCTTGCCAGCGGCGTGTGAAGAATCCATGCTCAAAACCAGCGTCAGTCAGGTGGTCCGCGGTCAGGTAATAACCGCCATAACACCCCACCCAAGTCCATCCCGACAGGGTGTTGAAGCGACTGTCAGGCTGAGAGAGAGGATCCTCTCTCTCAGCTCCAGCGCCTGGGTCTGCTCCCTGAGCGGCGCTCATGGTTGCGGTTGATCCCTCAGCATCCAGAAGCCTTCGAAACGCTCACTGTCTGGAGAGCTCTGCACAGCGATGAACTGAAGGCCACGCAGGTTCAGGCACGACGCGTTCAGAGCGGCTGAGATCTGTTCGGCTTCCTGTTGGCTCAGATCACTGACCAGCCAGGAGTCGTCCTGACCAGCATCAAGAATCAGTTGGAGGGAGCTCACACGCAGCCGCACGGGTTCTAGCCCGCCTAGCCAGCCTGCGAGGGCCAGGGCTCTGGTGCGACTGAACAGACGTAGGCCAGGAACTTCAAGCTCCTCCTCGAGAGAGGGAGGAACTGGCAGCAGGCCGTTGAAGCCAAGAGGCCACTCACTGGCATCCTTGAGGCTGCCGACCGGAAGACCTGCCCAGGTCCAGGCATCGCCCCGGACGGCTTCGGGCAATGGCAAAGGTGGTGTCTCGACTGGGGAAGGCGGCAGGGCCAGGGGGCCTGCCATGAAGCCCTCCTCCTGCGGGTAAAGCGTCCGCTCGCGTTCATCAAGCCAGTCGAGTAGGGCATAGGTGCGTCTGCTCGATACCACTTCCAAGAGCAGTTCTGCTGCAGCACGCTGCACCATCGTTTTCATGGCGCTGCGCCAGGCGCGCAGCCTTTGCGGTGGCTTCCAACCTTGGCCTTTAGCCTCAGCCAAGGCTTCTCGCAGGGCCGCGGCCAACCAGGTGGAGTTCACTTCGCTTGCCGGACAGAGCTTTGCGAAACGGAAGGACTCGTTGCAGTTGATGTCAGGGGTGCTGATGATCAGCAGTTCCCAGCGCTTCTTCCCATCCTTTTCCAAAATGGGCCTTGAATAGAAATCAAGCTCCCAGTCGGCCTGAAGTTGGGTTCGGGACTGGGGGCCGGCGTCACCGGCAGGCATGGAAGCTGTGATCATCCAGCTGACTGTTCCTGCTGCCTAAGGACGTTACGGGCTCTGTTGGCTCGATCGGTAGCCTCGGCCATCACGGTGTCCTTATCCACGAGAAGCTCCCCTGGCTGTCCCTCCAGTAGGGCAGTGTTGAGTCCGATTCGGCCTCGACCGGGATCCAGTTCGGTGATCAGTGCTCGCACGGTATCGCCCTGTCCGAAGACTTCGCGCAGTGATCGCAAACTGCCACCGGTGATCACTGACTGATGCAACAGTCCACTGACGCCTCCCAGATCGATGAACAGTCCATAGGGCTTGATGGAGGCGACCTGACCTTCGACCAACTGCCCCACCTCAAGCTCTGAGAAACGGGCGGCCGTCGCGGCGCGCTTTTCGGAAAGGACCAGTTTTCGGGTCTCGGAGTTGACCTCTAGGAAAGCGACGCCAAGTGTTTTACCCACGAGAGATTCGTGATTTTCTCCCTCCTGAAGCTGGGATCTGGGAATGAAGCCCCTCAACCCTTCGAGGTCGCAGGTGACACCACCACGATTGAAACCGGTGATTTTGACCTGAACCACCTTGCCGTCCTTGGCGAGCTGCTTCACCTTGTCCCAGCTTTTGCGCAGGGCCAGGGCACGGCAGCTGATGGTGACCATGCCATCGGCGTTTTGTTCACGGGTGACCAGCACCTCAACCTCAAGTCCCTTGGGAAAACGTTCCTTCAGGTTGGTGATCACCCCAAGTCCGCATTCGCTTTTGGGCATGAAGCCGGGAGCCTTGCCTCCGATGTCGACATAAACACCATCACTCTCCATACCGATCACGGTGCCGGTGACCACCTCACCTGTTGTGCCTACAGGCTCATTGGCATCGAGCGCTGCTAGGAAGGCATCCTCATCGAAATCAAAATCGTCAACGCTGCGGCTTGCTGCAGTTGCCGGATCGGAAGGCGAATTGTTCAGTAGGCGGCCTGTGTCGGAGCCGCCCAGCAGGTCGGCCATGGTCATTCCGGCTAGATCATCATCGTCGGGATCCCGCGATGGAGTGAAAGACGTCTGTGGCCCTTTTGGTGGTGCAGGCGGACTGGGAGCAACAGACTGACCACCTTCTGCGGCAAGTGCGGCCTGCTCGAGCTGTGCGGCACGCTGTACAGCCGCATCAGCGGCTGCACGGGCTTGCTCAGCCTCCTTGCGCAGACGATCCTGCTCTTCCCGCTTGCTGATATGCATCACCTGAAGCGGTTTTCGTGGTGGCTGCGCCGAAGCTGCAGCAACCTTGCCACCATCAAGTCGTGAATTCTGACGTTCTGTTCCGGCCATGGGACCCATCGTCCTTGGCAGGACAGTCTGACAGCAGAAGGTTGATTCAGGATGAGCGGCAACGGTGGACAAAAGTCCAGGCGGCTTGAGTGCATGCACTGGCCTGAGGCTGCTCTGGCATTTGAACGGAGCGGTTCAACCCTTGTATGGCCATTCGGTGCTTTTGAGCAGCACGGTCCGCAGCTTCCCCTGCTCACGGATGCTCTGTTCGCGGAACGCATCCTTAATCACGTGCTGGAAGGTCTTCCTGAGGAGATGCCGATCTGGGCTCTGCCAACCCAGACAATCGGTCTTTCACCTGAACATCGTGGCTTTCCGGGAACACTCAGCCTCAGTGCCGAACTGTTGATTCGCCTTGTCAAAGAAGTTGGTCAACAGCTTGCGGACCAGGATGTGAAGCGCTTGGTGTTGTTCAACGCCCATGGCGGTCAGATTGGTCTTCTGCAAACCGCTGCCCGAGAACTGGCAGCGGAAACTCCTTCAATGGCCGTTCTTCCCTGTTTTCTTTGGAGCGGGGTTTCAGGACTCAAGTCCCTCGTGCCGGCTGATGAGCTTGCACATGGATTGCATGCGGGGCTGGCTGAGACGAGCCTGATGCTGGCGCTTGAGCCCTCGCTGGTCGGCGAACAGAGACCTCTCGATGGTGACCATGTCAGCGAGAGGGCGGCAGCCACACCCCCTGAAGGCTGGAGTCTTGAAGGTCCCGCACCCCTCGCCTGGTTCACCGCCGACCTCAGCCGCTCCGGTGTTGTAGGGGATAGTCGAGGCGCAAACGAGAAGCTTGGAAGTCAGTTGGAGACTGCGCTTGTGGCCCATTGGCATCGACTCTTTACGAACCTGATGGCATCCAGCTGGCCACCTAGTGGAGACCAGCGACGTATCTGAACACCAGCAATCGAACATCCAATTTCGGCAACACTGGTTACAGTCATCTGCGTTGAACGTTACGGAAAGATTTATGCCGACCCCCGTCAGCCCCGAGGTCGCCGTCCTTGACGAACGGGATGCATCGGCTCAGCAATTGCCTGACTTCTCCACCGAGGCCTATAAGGACGCCTACAGCCGGATCAACGCCATCGTGATCGAGGGAGAGCAGGAGGCCTATGACAATTACATGGCCCTGGGAACGTTGATCCCGGAAAACAAAGACGAACTCGCCAAACTGGCGAAGATGGAGATGAAGCACATGAAGGGCTTCACGTCTTGCGGTCGCAACTTAGGTGTGACGGCAGACATGCCTTTCGCCAAAAAGTTCTTTGGCCCTCTCCATCAGAATTTTCAGAAAGCTCTCAAGGAAGACAGAGTCGTGACTTGCCTGCTCATTCAGGCACTCCTGATTGAAGCTTTCGCTATTTCCGCTTATCACATCTACATCCCCGTTGCTGACCCCTTTGCTCGCAAGATTACTGAGGGTGTCGTCAAGGATGAATATCTCCACCTCAACTACGGGGAACTGTGGTTAAAGAACAATTTTGAGGCCAGTAAAGAGGAGCTTTTCGCTGCCAATAAGGAGAATCTTCCACTCATTCGTTCCATGCTCGACCAGGTTGCATCCGATGCGGCCACTCTCCATATGGAGAAGGAAGATCTGATCGAAGATTTTCTGATCGGCTATCAGGAAGCCCTCAGCGAGATCGGCTTCAACATGCGTGAAATTGCTCGAATGGCTGCTGCAGCTCTTTGACTTAGTTGAAACCAGCGCTCTATGTTCCAGTTGAGCGATTCAGGTCCGCTTCAACGACAGGCACGTTTCCCATTGAACGTGCCTACATGGGATCATGAGTGATAAGCCCCCTACCAGGGTGAGGTCTATTTCAATGCGTACACGTACGACCGTCGGCACTATATGTTTGGTCTGATCGGGCACTCCACCAGCTTTGAGGCGGCGAGGCGCAAGGCCTTAGATCTCGGGTTCGATCACATTGCCGGGGGGGATCTCGACGTGTGGTGCAGTGCACCACCTCAGCTCGTAGAGAACGTTGAGGTCACCAGTGCCACTGGCAAGACCATTTCTGGTGCCTACATCGATTCCTGCTTTGTGCCCGAGATGCTGAGCCGCTTCAAGACGGCCAGGCGCAAAGTGCTCAACGCCATGGAGCTTGCGCAGAAAAAGGGGATCAACATCACCGCACTAGGCGGCTTCACTTCGATCATCTTTGAAAACTTCAACCTTCTCCAGCATCAGCATGTGCGCAGTACAACCTTGGAGTGGGAGCGGTTCACCACGGGCAACACCCATACGGCCTGGGTGATCAGTCGCCAAGTTGAGAACAACGCTCCTCTTCTGGGCATCGATCTGGCCAAGGCCAAGGTTGCCGTGGTGGGTGCCACCGGAGATATCGGCAGTGCTGTCTGCCGCTGGCTCTCCAATCGGACGGGTGTCGCTGAGCTGCTGCTGGTCGCTCGTCAGCAGCAGCCCCTCAAGGATCTCCAGTCTGAACTCGGTGGTGGAAGAGTTCTCAGCCTTGATGAGGCACTTCCTGAGGCTGATGTGGTGGTCTGGGTCGCGAGTATGCCTCGTACGCTGGAGATCGATTCGGCTTCTCTGAGGAAACCCTGTCTGATGATTGACGGGGGATACCCGAAGAACCTCGATGCCAAGGTCGCCTGTGAGGGCGTCCATGTGCTGAAGGGAGGCATCGTTGAATTTGGCAGTGACATTGGCTGGACGATGATGGAAATCGCTGAGATGGAAAAACCTCAGCGCCAGATGTTTGCCTGCTTCGCTGAAGCGATGCTGCTTGAATTCGAGGCGTGTCACACCAATTTCAGCTGGGGGCGTAACAACATCACTCTGGAGAAAATGGATTTCATCGGCGCCGCATCGGTCCGCCACGGTTTTTCCACTCTCAATCTTCAAGGACAGCCTCAGGCTGTCGTTGTCTGAAGTCGTTTCCACCTCCCTTCATGGCCCGCCGCCCGCTGCTTGATTTCGAGAAACCGCTGGTGGAGCTCGAACAACAGATCGAGCAGATCCGTCAGCTGGCAAGGGATTCGGAAGTGGACGTCAGCCAGCAATTGCTGCAGCTTGAAACGCTCGCAGCCCGACGTCGCGATGAGATTTTTCGTTCTCTGAGCCCGGCTCAGAAAATTCAGGTCGCCCGTCATCCCCATCGACCAAGCACCCTCGATTTCATCCAGATGTTCTGTGATGACTGGGTTGAGTTGCATGGGGATCGCCGTGGCAGTGATGACCAGGCACTGATTGGTGGGATCGGACGGCTGGGGGAACGCTCGGTTGTTCTGATCGGGCATCAGAAAGGACGTGACACCAAGGAGAACGTTGCACGGAATTTCGGTATGGCCACCCCAGGTGGCTACCGCAAGGCTCTGCGGCTGATGGAGCATGCCGACCGTTTCGGTCTGCCAATCCTGGCCTTCATTGATACACCCGGTGCTTATGCCGGTCTGCTTGCAGAGGAACAGGGGCAGGGTGAGGCCATTGCCGTCAACCTGCGCGAGATGTTCGGCTTGCGAGTTCCCATCGTCGCCACGGTGATCGGTGAGGGTGGCTCCGGCGGTGCTCTCGGTATCGGAGTCGCCGACAGGTTGATCATGTTTGAGCACAGCGTCTACACCGTCGCCAGCCCTGAAGCCTGTGCTTCCATTCTTTGGCGTGATGCGGCGAAGGCTTCCGAGGCTGCGGCTGCGTTGCGCATCACCGGCAAGGATCTGCTCAGTCTTGGCGTTGTGGACGAAGTCTTGCCTGAACCCGCTGGTGGTAACAATTGGGCCCCCCTCGAAGCGGGTGAAACGCTGAGGGCAGCGCTGAATCGGCATCTCGACGATCTGCTGGCTCTGTCGGTCGATGATTTGAGAGATCAGCGCTACATGAAATTCAGGGCTATGGGGCGTTTCCTTGATGCCACCTCGCCGGAAGGCGGTTTCGCTGCCTAGGGTGCTTCGGATTGCACGGATTTCTTGCCCTCCGTTCTGATCACCGGCGCATCACGTGGAATCGGTCATGCTGCTGCCAAGGCTTTTGCTGAGGCGGGGTGGGATTTGCTTCTCGTTTCCCGCAGTGAGGCTGCTTTGCAGTCTCTTAAGTCGGAACTGAGCGCAGGTGATGTTCGAGTCGCTTATCAAGCGATCGATCTCACCGACTCATCTGCCATCGCCCCAGGCATCGATGCATTGCTGAATCAAGGGCTTCGCCCCTCAGTTCTCATCAACAACGCTGGAGCTGCTTGGACAGGGGGATTACTCGAGATGCCCCTGGATCGTTGGAACTGGTTGATTCAACTCAACCTCACCAGTGTTTTTCAGGTTTGTTCCGCAGTTGTCCCTGCCATGAGGCCAGCAGGTGGATTGGTGATCAACGTGAGTAGCCATGCGGCCAGAAACGCTTTCCCCGATTGGGGGGCCTACTGCACCGTCAAAGCTGCTCTTGCGAGTTTCACTCGCTGCCTGGGTGAGGAAGAACGTGCTCATGGCATTCGTGCCTGCACTCTCACGCTTGGTGCGGTCGATACCTCCCTCTGGGACTCCCCGACCGTCGACAGTGACTTCGACCGACGTGCCATGCTGCCAGTCAATCAGGCCGCTGCCGCTCTTCTTCACTTGGCCCAGCAACCTGCCACTCAGGTTGTTGAGGATTTAACCCTCATGCCAGCTACAGGCGCTTTCTGACTTCTGAAAGAGATGACTTCTACCCTTCCTACTTCCACTAACGCAACCAGTGCCGCAGCTCTCAGTGAACTGAGCTCGCATGCGTCACTCAGCAATGGCCGTGGTCAGTTCGCCATCACTGACGCCAAGATTTCCGATGTGATTCGCGAGCGTCTGCGCGAGCGTGGCGCTTCATTTCTCGCCAATGACAACATTGCCGATCACATCCTCCCGGGAGAATTAGAAGAACTTCAGATGGAAGTCGCTGATCGTTTTCGCGATCTTCTTCACAGTCTTGTGATTGATATTGAGAACGACCACAACACTGAAGAGACAGCGGAACGGGTCGCCAAGATGTATTTGCAGGAGGTGTTCAAGGGGCGATACCACCAACAACCCAAGGTGGCGAGCTTTCCGAACGTGAAGCAACTCGACGAGATTTATACAGTCGGACCTCTTACTGTGCGTTCCGCCTGTTCTCACCACTTTGTTCCGATCATGGGCAACTGCTGGGTCGGGATTAAGCCTGGTGCTCGCGTAATTGGTCTCTCCAAATTCACCCGCGTGGCGGATTGGGTTTTCTCCAGACCTCATATCCAGGAAGAGGCTGTGATGATCCTTGCCGACGAAATCGAGAAACTCTGCGAGCCCAAGGGTCTTGGGATCATCATCAAGGCTCAGCACTACTGCATGAAATGGCGTGGTGTGAAAGAGCCACAGACAAGCATGGTTAATTCCGTTGTTCGGGGTGACTTCCGCCATGATCCCAGCCTCAAGCAGGAGTTCTTTGAGCTTGTGCGCCAGCAGGAAGCTTTGCTCAGTAACTAATCTGATCTGCTCGTTTTTTCAGTCGAAAGGGGGCACTGCTCGCAGCACCCCAACTCTTTAATCGCTGATTGGCCCGATCACGTTGCTGCTGATCCGTTGGATTTTGCCATCACGGCTGCGCACTACCAGCACAGCCATCAGCCTGTCTTGTTGATCTTTGGGGCCTACCCGGTAGCTGTGCCCTGAGCCGGATTCCACCAGCTCCCAGTTCCCCTGGGCACTTCGGCGGTACCAGTGGACATCGAGTTCATCCACGTCAGCTCCCTGGAGCGTCAGTTCAGCTTGCAGCAACGCTCCTTCCCTTGCTTCTCCGACCAGCACGAAGCGTTGCAGTCCTTTGATGGCTTGCTGGAGATGTCCTTCCTGCTGAAGTCCTTGATCGATCTGTCCGTCCAGCACCTGAATCTGTTTCTCAGGGCTGGCTGTGAGACCGGGTACACATTGAAGACTGCCGTTCTCCAGCCGGCATCCCGGCAACATTCCCTGGGCTGAGGCCCCGAGAGGGACAGCCGCCATCAGGGTGAAGCAAATTGTCGTAGCCCGAAGCATGGATGCTGTTGAGGGGAGATTCAACCTATCCCTGGTTGCCCGAATTGACCCTGACCGCTTCGACCAGTGCTTCGACACGACGGAGATCCTTCACCCCAGGACTGTGCTCTAGGCGGCTGGAAGCATCTAGACCAAAGGGGGTGACTTGATCTAACAGTGTTGTGACCCATTCAGCGCTGATCCCTCCAGCAAGCCACCATGGCAGATCGCTGCAGAGCCCTGTCTCTAGCCGCTCAAGCCAGGTGGGATCGAGACGATGGCCAGTCCCACCAAGCTGTTTCGGGCTCCAGGCATCCAGAAGCAGGGCGTCCACGCTGGTGGCATAGGCGTCGATGCCGTTGAGATCCGCTTCGCCACGCAGGCGTAGCGCTTTCCACCAGTGGACCCCGGGATATCGCAGACGCAGATCAGCGCATCGCTGCGGCGATTCTTCTCCGTGCAACTGCACAACGGTGGGCTGTCCCTCACCCGACAGTGCCGATCCCAGCTGTTCATCGCTGGGGTCTGCCACAACCCAGACCCGCTTCAGCTCAGGATGCTCCTGGGTCAGTCTCCGGAAGATTGCTCTGCGCTGATTCGGCTCCACGAAACGCGGAGTGTCCGGCACTCCGATCACGCCGATCGCATGCACCCCCATGGCAGCAATCTCACAGGCCTGGTCGCAGTCGGTCAGGCCGCAGATCTTGAGAGACAGGCCCTGATCGAGCATCGGGGAGCAGCATTGGATGTCCTTTCTAGGATTGAGTCAACACTGCCGGCCAGCCCGCCGGAGAAGCATTTGGGTGATGGCTGGCAACTGATGCGAATCGGCGGGATCCCTCTGAGGGTCCATCCCAGTTGGTTCATTGTTCTGGTGTTGTTCACCATGGCCTTTCAACAGCAGGTCGCCAAACTCCCAGCTGCGGCAGGTGCTGACTGGATCAGCTGGTCGATGGGGCTACTCACTGCGCTGCTGCTGTTCGTGTCGGTGCTGCTGCATGAGCTTGGTCATTCCCTTGTGGCCCTGCGCGAGGGCGTGAAAGTGAGCAGCATCACGTTGTTTCTGATGGGCGGAGTCGCTCGGGTGGAACGGGAATGTTCCACGGCGATGGGCTCGCTGAGGGTGGCTGCAGCAGGCCCGGCGGTGAGTCTGATTCTTGGCGCTGTGCTGCTCTTCAGTGTTCACGCGGCTGAACATGTCAGCCCTCTGCTGGGGAACCTTGTGGCTCAGCTGGGAGGACTCAATCTGGTGCTGGCGCTGTTCAATCTCTTGCCAGGGTTGCCTCTGGATGGCGGCTTGATTCTTAAATCCATTGTCTGGCAATGGACGGGCAGTCAACGTCGGGGAATTCAGGTGGCGACGGCCAGTGGTCGGTTCTTGTCACTCCTCGCCCTGATGATCGGTTTCTGGATTGTGCTCAGGGGAGGGGGATTCGCCGGTCTTTGGCTGGTGCTGCTCGGCTGGTTCGGAATGAGCGCTTCCCGCAGTCAGACCCAGACCTTGGCGCTGCAGCAGGTGCTCAAAAGGGAAACCGTTGGACCAGCGACATCGCGTCGATTCCGCGTGGTCGAGGCGGATCAGAGTCTGCGCAGTCTCAGCAAGCTGCGTCTAGGAGCCGTGGATAGCGGCGATTCTTGCCTTCAGGACTGGGTGCTCGTCTGTCGAGGCGGTCGATGGATTGGCTTCATTACTGATCAACCGCTCAAGGATCTCCCCGTTCAGCAATGGGATCGCCAGACCATCGCCGATCATCTTCAGCCGCTCGAGCGCCTGCCTTCAATTCAGCAGACCGCACCTCTCTGGGAGGCGGTCCTTGCCCTGGAGGACACTGAGCAGGGGCGCCTGCTGGTTTTAGGCCCTGCCGGTCTGCCCGACGGAACCCTTGATCGCTGTGACCTGGGCGAAGCGGTTCTCAAGGGCTTATCTGTGAAACTGCCAGAATCGATGCTCACGGCTGCCCGTCGCTCCAATACCTATCCCTTTGGAATGCCTCTGGGGCAAGTGGTGAAAAGCATGCGTGCCTCTGGGCTGCTCGATGATCAAAGCTCCGATGGGTCGAGTCGATAATGCTGGGCCCCTTGATGCATCAAGGTGCATTCCTCGACACTGAGTGGCTGATCAGTCCAATCTTCAGTCGACAGCCCTAATCCGAAACTGGAGATCAGCGTTGTTTCGACTGCTGAAACGTCGGGAACTGCTGGCAGCCATTGCGGTGGGTCGGCTCCGAACACGGCCTGCCAGAGACCCGCTGGTGGAATCAGAGGAATTTCGCCGTGCTGAAGAAGATGACCGTGCTGCCAGAACTGGGCACTGCCAATGCGTTTGGTTCCATGCTTATCCACAAGGTCGGCAGTTGTTGAATGGGCAAAGCAATTGATGCCGCCGGCTTCTGCAGGGGAGTCGCCAGGATGGAGACTCACGCCCAGTTGTGCAAAGCCTGCAGTGATCCATCGGTTCACCTGCAGATAAGCCTCCCGCTTCCGTCGAGGCGCTTCAGGCCACACCAGTGCGTAGGTCAGCCCACCGGCGTGGAGCACGGCGCCGCCACCACTGGGGCGTCGTAGAAGATCCAGCTGCCCTGTTCTTGCCAGGCTTAGCCAAAGGTCTGGAATCTCCTGTTGGTGCTTGCCCAGGGAGAGTGATGGCCTCTTCCAACCGTAGAAGCGCAAGATCGGTTGGTTCTGCCCATTGGTCCAACACTGTTCAAGCAGCAGGGCATCCAAGGCCATCTGCTCGGCACCGTTGAGCGTGAGGTTTGGCAGGAGGCGACCTTGGCGTGAAGGCTTGGAGCGGCAGGATGCTGGCAGCGTCATGGCGGCGATGACATTGACGGATGTGCTGCTGGCCGTGCCATTAGGGCTCCTGGCAGGAGCTCTGGCCGGTCTGCTGGGAATCGGTGGTGGTCTGATCTTCGCGCCTCTTCTGCTTTGGATGGGCCTCAGCCCCCACCAAGCTCTTGCAACAAGCACCTTTGCCATCGTGCCCACGGCGATCGGCGGCAGTTACACCCACTGGCGCGCGCGCACGCTTGAGCTCAATCCTGGCCTGGCCATTGGTTTGTCGGCCTTTGCCACCGCCTTGGTGTTCAGCCGTCTTGGTCGACTCGCCGCAGGCTGGCAGTTGCTGACCCTTCAGGCACTGCTTTATTTCCTGCTAGCGCTCACGATTCGTGCTGAGAGTGGTGATCAAGGTCCTGAATCTGATCAGCCTCTGCCATTAAGAGGTCTCACGGCCGTTGGAGCTGTTGCTGGACTGGCGGGGGGGATGCTCGGTCTTGGCGGTGGGCTTCTGATGGTTCCGTTGATGGTGAACGGCCTGTCGGTGCCAATTCGGCAGGCGATTCGTCTCAGCACCCTGGCTGTGGCCTGCTCGGCCAGTGCCGCCTCATTGCAATTTCTCCACGAAGGACGTGGTCAGTGGATGCTGGGTCTCGTGCTCGGAGCCGTTGCCGCGTTCGCCGCTCAGTGGACGGCGGCACGGTTGGATCGGGTGAATACCGGAACCCTTGCTTGGCTGCTCAAACTGCTTTCGCTTTTGCTGGCGGTTGATAGCGGCAGAAGGGCTGTTCAGCTGGCATTGCAGTGGGGGTGACCGATGGGGGATCAGTTCACAACCCTCAGTTTCTTGAGGTCGACCTCCTTCATCCAGGCCGTGAGAGCCAGCAGCGACGAACGATCCGGCAGGCAGAGACAGCCGCTGCCTGGATTGCAGTGGTGAATCCCCAGTCCGCTGCGGCTGGTGTCAAAACGGGGAGCGAGCGTTATCCAGATATCTTTCCCCCACGGTTCCGGGGTACCCAGGCTGTAGTCACCTTGCGGCAGTGGAGCTCCGTTGCCAGGAGACCAGCGCCGTTCAAGGTCCTGGCTGCTTGGGGTCCCGCTCACCGCAGACCAGCTGGCCAGCACCATTCCGGCATGGTGCAGTTCCAGTCGCCACTGGCGTTGTCCGTCTGTTTGTTGAAAGTCAGTGCGTCGGGCGATGAGTTGTACTTTCTTTCCCTGCAGGCGGGCCAGCAACTCTTGGCTCGGCCCAGCCTGGCCTGGGGGTAATGGCTTCGAAGTGGCTTGTTGTGGTGCTGTCTTGGCGTGCTGACCAGGTAAAACAAGTTCTGCTTCGGACCCGCAGCTCCCCGAGCAGAGGGTTAACAGCAGCAGGGGCAATCCGGCCCAGTTCCGCATGGTGTGGCTCATGGTGATTGATCGAGCAGCTCCCAGAAACCACCATCCAGCTCGAAGCCAAGACTGGCGGCCATCAGGCTGAGGTTGCCGCGCTGACCACCGGAAAGGTCCGAGGAGCTGCCCAGCTGGTTCAGCAGCATCAGACGATGGGTGATCCACAACTCGAGGGCCTGGGGGTCGAAGCGAATGCCCTCACTGGAGCTGAAATTGTGGGGAACCAGCATCGCCACATGTTGAGCCAGGCTTCCGCCGCTGCGATCTAGCAACAGAGGCAGCCAGGGGTAGCGAGCATCTGCACGTAGGGCCCAAAGCCGAGGCTCGGGACATTCGCTCAGTTCTCTTGGGTCATCAACTTCACGGGGCCACTCGTAGCGCAGTTCCAGGACAGCACCGCCCTCGAGCAGGGTCTGAAGAGGGCGTTCCATCCAGACTGCAAGAGCCTGCAGATTCAGTGTCCTGATCGCTTTTGCGTCGATGGTCACCAGGCAATCAGGACTCAAGGCTTCCATGCGGGTGTGACAGGCCTTTGCGAATGATGGCGCCCCGAGGCCTGCGCAGGAAAGAATGCAAAGGTTTCAAGCTTCCGTCATGGTCAGCACCCTTACCCAGGCCGAAATCTTCATCGCTCTCGTGGTGGCTGCTCACGCCGGTATCCTCGCGATCCGCCTTTGCGTGAGTCTCTACCGCGCCTGAGCTGTATCGGGCCTCTTGGCACGAACGGTACGCCGCGTTACAAGCGGACATGCAGAAAGCCGTTTCTTCAGCGCCTGATGCTGCCTCTCTGGCGGCCTTGCTTCAGCAGCAGAATGATCGGAGGGAACTGTTGTGCAGTGCCCTGGCGCTTGCCGTGAAGGGTGGTCTGATCTTTCTGGGCGTGGTGAGTGTTGTGCGGTTGTCGATGGCGTATCAGGAACGGCTCGACCGCCATGGAGAGCTCGCGGCAGTTGTGGATGTGGAAGCCACCAAGCTGCAAGGGCTGCAACAGCGCTTTGACACCCTGTTCACTCTCGGTGGGGACGAACGTCTGATGGATGAGCAGGAGCAATGGATTGCTCCCAATCGCTTACGGGTGATTTGGCGTTAACCGTCTGATTTCTGCCCTGACAACTGCCCGCTGAGATTCGTGACCGGTGGCCGTTGTACGCATGGTCTGAGCGGCAGACTGAGCCATCTGCACAGATCCCCCGATGCCCGTTCCAGGCACTGTTCTGATCACCGGAACCACATCCGGGGTCGGCCTGAATGCCACACGTGCTCTCGTGCAACAGGGCTGGACTGTGATCACTGCAAACCGTTCTCCTCAGCGTGCCGCCGCCGCCGCCGATGAGCTGGACCTGCCCACTGAGCGGTTGAGGCACGTGCTGATGGATCTCGGTGATCTGGACAGTATTCGCCAGGCGGTGGAGGGACTGCCTGACCAGATCGATGCCTTGGTCTGCAACGCTGCCGTCTACAAACCGAAGCTGAAACAGCCAGAACGTTCACCTCAGGGTTATGAGATCTCGATGGCCACCAATCACTTCGGCCATTTCCTGCTGATTCAGTTGCTGATGCAGCGTCTCAGGGCCTCCACGCACCCCTCTCGCCGCGTGGTGATACTTGGCACAGTTACTGCGAATTCCAAGGAGCTTGGAGGCAAAATTCCGATTCCTGCTCCTGCCGATCTCGGTGATCTCTCCGGTTTCGAGGCTGGTTTCAAAGATCCAGTTTCGATGGCCAGCGGCAAGCGTTTCAAGCCCGGGAAGGCCTACAAGGACAGCAAGCTCTGCAACATGATCACCACGCAGGAACTCCATCGTCGTTTTCACAGCGAAACGGGCATCAGCTTCACGTCGCTTTATCCAGGGTGCGTGGCTGATACGCCGCTTTTCCGCAATACCCCAAGGGCTTTCAGAAAAATCTTCCCTTGGTTTCAGAAGAACATCACCGGTGGCTATGTCTCCCAGCCGCTAGCAGGTGAGCGTGTTGCCCTAGTGGTTGCTGATCCGGATTTTGCCGAATCCGGGGTACATTGGAGCTGGGGCAACCGTCAGAAGAAAAACGGTCAGCAGTTCAGCCAGGACTTGTCCGACAAGGTCACCGACTCCCAGACCGCCAGCAGGGTCTGGGAGCTGTCGATGGGTTTAGTCGGGCTGAGCGCCAGAACCTAAAGCTCAGTCAAATCCCAGCAGGTCGAAGATTTCGCGATCCTTCAATGAGACGGCTTCGAGGGGTTCGACCTTGTCGAGCATGTTCTGTGCAAGGTTGAGATATTCCTGACGACAGGCTTGTACGGCCTCGTCATCGTCGTCCATCTCAAAGATGGTGCACTTCTTCAGGCGAGAGCGGCGAATGGCATCCACATCTTTGAAGTGAGCCATGGTGCGCAGCCCCGTGCGCTCATTGAACTTATCGATCTGATCGGTGTCTGCCGATCGGTTGGCCACAACCCCCCCGAGACGCACCTTGTAGTTTTTGGCCTTGGCCTGGATCGCCTGGACGATCCGGTTCATTGCAAAGATCGAGTCGAAATCATTGGCGGTCACGATTAGGCAATAGTTCGCATGCTGCAGCGGTGCAGCAAATCCTCCGCAAACCACATCCCCGAGCACATCGAAAATCACCACATCGGTGTCTTCCAGCAGATGATGCTCCTTGAGGAGCTTCACTGTCTGGCCTGTCACGTAGCCTCCGCAGCCAGTGCCGGCCGGTGGACCACCGCTCTCAACGCATTGCACGCCGTTGAAGCCCGTGAACACGAAATCCTCGGGTCGGAGCTCTTCGCTGTGAAAGTCAACCTCCTCAAGGATGTCAATCACAGTCGGAACCATCTTGTGTGTCAGCGTGAAGGTGCTGTCGTGTTTCGGGTCGCAGCCAATCTGGAGCACCCGCTTGCCCAGCTTCGAGAAGGCGGCTGAAAGATTCGAGGATGTGGTGGATTTGCCGATCCCGCCTTTGCCGTAGACGGCAATGACCAGGGTCTCTTCCTGAATGTTCAGCGACGGGTCCTGAAGGACCTGCACACTGCCTTCTCCGTCAGCTGGTCGCGTCAGGGTCGTGGTCATGCAGGACCTTTGCAAAAGGGATCAATCTCATTCAACAGCAACACATGCACCTTGGCTGATATTCACCAAGAAATAAAAGATCCGGCATCTTGATAGTTGCTTGGCCACTTTATTTTCTTTGGATTGATTAAAAGAATTGAGTGAATTTACTCATGCCTTGTAGTGGGCTTTTGCGTCATAGAGAGTTTCGCTGCTGATCTCTTTGCGGCCCTCCTGGCGCGCATAGGTTTCGGTGTTTCTGCGCACCTTGCCACGCACAAAGAAGGGGATTTTTTTCAGTTCTGCCTCGCCGTCGGCAGTCCACACCGGGCCTTGCTCCTCAGCGCTAACGACCACGGTTGATTGTCTGTCTGCTTCGGTGGATTGATCCGTCCCGCCGCGATGACCTAGGTGGCTCTGATGTCCGTCCACGAACTCAAAGTCATGGCGGAACATGCCGATCAGATGTTCTTCAAGCCCCATCATCAGCGGATGCACCCAGGCGTCGAAAATCACATTGGCGCCTTCCCATCCCATCTGAGGGCTGTTGCGAGCAGGAACGTCCTGCACGTGCATTGGTGTGCTGATCACGGCGCAGGGGATTCCTAGGCGCTTGGCGCTGTGCCGCTCCATTTGGGTTCCAAGCACCAGTTCGGGGGCTGCGTCGGCCATGGCCGCCTCCACCTCGAGATAGTCATCGCTGATCAGTGCATCAAGGCCGAGCTCCTTGGCGGCCGCACGGACCGATCGCGCCATCTCACGGCTGTAGGTGCCAAGGCCGACCACTTTGAATCCGAGCTCCTCACTGCAGATGCGTGCTGCAGCTAGGGCGTGGCTGCCGTCGCCAAAAATGAACACCCGCTTACCTGTGAGGTAGGTGGAATCCACGGATTCCGAATACCAGGGAAGCCTTGAACAGCGATAGCCTTCCTCCGCTGTGGGGGGATCCATGCCCAGCAGTGTGTGCAACTCCACCAGGAAGTCGTGGGTGGCACCGACGCCGATTGGAACCTTGCGTGTGAAGGGCATTCCGAAGCTCCGCTCAAGCCAGCTGCAGCTCGATTCGGCGATCTCCGGATAGAGGCAAACATTCAGATCTGCCTGCGGGATTCGCTGGATATCACTGACCTCCGCTCCCAGCGGTGCCACCACCCCGACATCGATGCCATGCACGGTGAGCAGTCTCTGGATTTCGAGCACGTCATCACGACATCGAAATCCCAGCAGGGACGGGCCGATCAGATTGACCCGAGGTCGTCGGCCGACGGCCATCCAGGCCTTGGGATCATGCTGCGGCTGATCAGGTGCCTGGGGCTTCAGCAGATTGCGCACAAGTTGGTAAAGCGTTTCCGCTGCTCCCCAGTTCTCCTTTTTGCTGTATGCGGGCAGTTCCAGGGTCACAACAGGCATGCTCAGTCCCATGCCCTGGGCCAGGGCGCCCGGTTGATCCTGAATCAGTTCAGCGGTGCAGCTTTCGCCCACCAGCAGTGCATCCGGACGAAAACGTTCTGCCGCTTCACGCACTGTGCGTTTCACCAGTTCGGCTGTGTCGCCGCCCAAGTCGCGTGCCTGAAAGGTGGTGTAAGTCACCGGTGGGCGCTGCCCGCGCCGTTCGATCATCGTGAACAGAAGGTCGGCATAGGTGTCACCTTGGGGCGCATGCAGCACGTAGTGCACGCCGCGCATCGAGGCGGCGATGCGCATGGCCCCCACATGCGGTGGTCCTTCGTACGTCCAGAGCGTCAGTTGCATGGGAATCAGGCGTGGATGGAAGGATTCGAGGTCTGTGGATGCAGTGCGGGATGAATGAGTTGTCTTCTGCGCAGCGGACGTGAGAACAATTCAGCCAGATCTCCGGCTTGATCGATGCCGTGGATGGGGCTGAACACGAGTTCGATCGACCACTTGGTGGTGATGCCTTCCGCTTCCAAGGGGTTGGCCAGTCCCATCCCGCACACCACAAGATCCGGATGCTGGTCGCGAACACGGTCCAGCTGCTGCTCAACGTGCTGACCCTCCGTCACGTTGGTGCCCTCCGGCAGCAGTTCGAGTTCCGGCGCCATCTGTTCGCGGTTCAGATAAGGGGTGCCAACTTCCACCAGTTCCATGCCGCACTCGCGCTGTAGGAAGCGTGCAAGGGGGATTTCAAGCTGCGATTCCGGCAGCAGCACGATGCGTCTTCCAGCCAGTTCCGCCCTGTGGGGCTCAAGCGCCATGCGCGCTCTCTCTTCCAGGGGGTCCAGCACTGCAGCAACTCGATCTCCAGGCAGGTTGAAATCCCTGCAGGCTGTCTCCATCCAGCGTCGGCTGCCCTCCGCCCCGAGCGGAAACGGTGAACTCAGCACCTTGGCGCCACGTTGCTTCAGCAAGCGTGCGGTGTTGCTCAGAAAGGGCTGGGTGAGCAGCACGGTGGTGCCTGGCCCCACACCCGGCAATTCCGTTGACTGTCTTGGCGGCAGACTGCACACAGTCTCAATTCCTAGACGGGCGAAGAGGTGAACCAGGCGGTCCTCAACCGCATCAGCAAGAGTTCCCGCAAGCAGAAGCTGGCGCTTGTCGGTGCTCGGTAAAAAGGGCACCAGGGCTGACAGGGCGCCGTCCTCTCCCTCTGTGAATGTGGTTTCGATTCCGCTTCCGGAGTAGTTCACCACACGAACCCTGCCCTGTAATTCCTCGTTGAGGCGTTCGGAAGCGCGGGCAAGATCAAGCTTGATCACCTCGCTCGGGCACGACCCCACGAGGAAGAGTGTGCGGATCTCGGGGCGGCGTGCCAGCAACTCACGGGCCACACGGTCCAGTTCGTCGTGGGCATCAGCAAGGCCTGCCAGGTCGCGTTCGTTGAGGATCGCCGTGCCGAATCTGGGCTCCGCAAAGATCATCACGCCCGCTGCGCTCTGGATGAGATGGGCGCAGGTGCGCGATCCCACCACAAGAAAAAACGCATCGGGCATGCGTCGATGCAGCCAAACGATCGATGTCAGGCCACAGAACACCTCCCGGGGTCCAGATTCCTTACGCAGATTGGCGCCCATCGGGATTCCTGAGCTCTCCTTCCCTTCACCATGACTCCGAATCGGCTGAACGGGGCAAGTGTCTGAAACTCTTCGGGATCATTGCGGTCGAAAATTAGGAATCTGGGTACATTTCGGCGATCGACTTTGATCCATTCATGTCCTCCCTGCGTGTTCTCCCTGCTGCTCTCGCGTTGAGCCTGGCACTCGTGGCCTGCCAGTCGGCTGACAAGAAGGCTGGCAATGATGAGGTGAAGGTTGTCAAAGGCGTTGAGGTCGTCTGTGCCGCCCAGGCTGACGTTGACGCCGCGGTGGACCAAGTCAATGGACTCACTCCAGACTCCACCGTGGCGGATGCTCAAAAGGCGGGAGACAAGCTCAAGGATGCGCTCTCGGCTCTCAACAAAGCTGAGGGTCAGCTTGAAAAGGCTGAAGTGAAGGAGTATCGCGATCAAGTGGAAATCTTCCGCAAGGCGGTTGATGAGGTCAGCAAGAAAAAGGACCTGACCCTGGCAGCAGCGGCGGAGCAACTGCAGGGCAAGGCTGCTCCACTGATTGCTGCACGTGAACAACTGGCTTCAACAACGGTTTGCATCGATGCTGTCGATGACAGCTCCGACGCCAAGACGGATGAAAAGTCGGAGTCCTGATCAGGACCAAGACGACTTCTTCATTGTTTAAAAGGTGCTCCTCAGAGACGGCGGCGGAAGCGATCATCAGCAAAGCTGCCGCCGCCTCGTCCTGAAGAGTCGTCAATGCGGCTGAGTCGCCAGACATTGCGGCTGACACGGCGGGCTGTAAGACCTCCCCTATCAACAGATTCAGTTCCGGGTCGAGCTCCGAGCAGATAGGTGACTTCAGCTGTTGTCAGTGGGGCTCCGCTATCAACGGCTAGGGCGGTTAGTTCGAGTCTCTGGCGAAGCTGCCGCACCATGCCTGCATGGCTGCCGTTATCAGTTTCAAGCCAAGGCATCTCGGCTTGGCCTTCGCGGGCAAGACGCTGCATCAGGCTGTAGCTGACCAGTCCCAGGGCCTGTTCGGCATTGAGTTCAGTGGAGAGCTGGCCAGGTTCCTCTGATTTTTTAGGGGCGGAAGCCATGGCTCACTGGGCGATTGGGCTGAAGTTATCGGCTGTTTCCTGCTGTGCAAGCGCTTGCACGCTGTTTGCCGACCGGCTTCCGGTAAGATCCGCGCCATGAATCGTTTTGCCGGCATCGACGCCAGGGAGCGGCGGGTTGGCGGAAGCGCTCTCGTCACCGGTACGGAGGTGAATTCCTCCGCGTCTGGTGCAAGCTGCGTGGTCACCACCGATTCCGAATCCATCCGGCTGAAGCGACGCAATAGCCATGTGCAGTCGATCGAGCTGCGCACGCACGTGTTCATTGATTCTCTGCAGCCACAGCTTGCGGCTTACATGGGTTCGGTGAGTCAGGGATTCTTGCCAATACCCGGTGACGCCTGCCTTTGGATGGAGGTTTCGCCTGGTATGGCGGTTCACCGAGTGACCGATATTGCCCTGAAGGCGAGCAATGTGCGCCTGGGCCAGATGGTAGTGGAGAGGGCCTTCGGCTCCATGGCTCTGTATCACAGGGATCAGAGCACGGTGCTTCACTCCGGGGATGTGGTCCTCGAGGCCATTGGTAGTTCTGTTGATCAGCGAAATCCCGCCGAAGTGAGTTGGACAGAAGTGATTAGGGCTATCACTCCTGATCATGCCGTGCTGATCAATCGTCAGAATCGACGTGGCTCGATGATCGAGGCGGGGATGAGCATGTTCATCCTGGAGACTGAACCCGCCGGCTACGTGCTGATCGCCGCGAATGAAGCGGAAAAGGCCTCTAATATCACTCTTGTGGACGTCAAAGCAGTCGGAGCTTTCGGTCGTCTGACTCTCGCGGGACGCGAAGGCGATGTTGAGGAGGCCGCAGCCGCGGCAATGCGCGCGATTGAAATCGTGAATCGCAGTTCTGCAGTGCGCTGAACGGTTAGTCCAGTCCCAGTTTTCTGCGCAGACCGGGTGCCAGAGCGCGGGCGGCTTTGCCTCGGCTCCCAAGTTTGGAGAGTTGGGAAGTGTTCAGTTCTCCATAACTGCAGCCGGCCTCACGTACCCAGAACAAGGATTCAATGCCGCCTCCTGGATAGGCCGGTTGACAGAGAAGCTCACCCCAACAGATTCCTTCCGCCTGCTCATCGCAAAGCCCATCGGGTGAACAGAGCACCATGGCGCTCCGAAAGCGGGCACTTCGATAGGGCACGTCCTCCATGGCATGAATAAGCTTCGCGAGCTTGTCCTCATTACTTGAGGCGAGTCGTGCCGTGAAGAGTCCCGGAGCTCCATCTAGGGCATCCACTTCTAGCCCAGAATCATCAGCCAGAGCCCAACAGCCAGTTCTTGCTGCCGCAGCGCTGGCTTTCAGGCGCGCATTCTCGGCGTATGTACTGCCAGTTTCCTCAACATCCAGATCGGATGGCTGTCGTTGCACTGGCACATCAATGGGGCCGAGCATCGCTTCGATCTCAGCAACCTTATGGGGATTGCCGCTGGCAATGATCAGCGTGCGCAAAGCACTATTCCTGAATGGAGCCCCATTGTGTGTGATCAGGTGTAAGTCATCTGAACTTCAGTCGTCACAGGAAACCTGAACAGGTTGAACATCCCACCCGGTTAGCCCGGATTTTCAGGTATCCGCAGGTAAAGCTATGCACCTTTGCCAGGCATGCCACCGCATGTGTTGGCGTGCTGACCTCGGAGCGCACAGTTCTTTAGATCAGTCCCTGACAGGGTGATCAGCAGGGCTTATCAGGTTCACTACGGACAGTGATCCAGAGAAAGCGCATTAGGCCTTGACGGGTTGCCCTCCGGCAGAGCAGTCTCACCGGCGAACATCCCCCCCTATTCCCGGTAGGTAATGGCAAACGAAACCATGGGCATCGCTCTCGGCATGATCGAGACACGCGGCCTCGTTCCTGCGATCGAAGCGGCTGACGCCATGACCAAGGCTGCCGAAGTGCGCCTGATCGGTCGTGAATTCGTCGGTGGCGGTTATGTCACCGTTCTGGTGCGCGGCGAAACCGGTGCTGTGAACGCTGCAGTGCGTGCTGGCGCCGATGCCTGTGAGCGCGTTGGCGACGGCCTCGTTGCTGCTCACATCATTGCCCGCCCCCACCGCGAAGTGGAGCCTGCACTGGGCAACGGCAACTTCCTTGGTCAGAAGGACTGAGATCGTCTGAACCTCTGAATTTTGAGGTTGCAACGACTCACCCGCCTTCAACGACTTAACGGAGTTTTCTCATGAGCAAGAAGTACGACGCCGGGGTAAAGGAGTACAGAGACACTTACTGGACTCCTGATTACGTCCCCCTAGACACTGACCTGCTGGCCTGCTTCAAGTGCACCGGCCAGGAAGGTGTGCCCAAGGAAGAGGTTGCCGCTGCTGTGGCTGCGGAATCCTCTACAGGCACCTGGTCCACCGTGTGGTCCGAGCTCCTCACCGATCTCGATTTCTACAAGGGCCGCTGCTACCGCATCGAAGATGTCCCTGGAGACAAGGAGTCTTTCTATGCCTTCATCGCTTACCCGCTCGATCTGTTCGAAGAGGGTTCTATCACCAATGTTCTGACCTCACTGGTCGGTAACGTTTTCGGTTTCAAGGCTCTGCGGCACCTACGTCTTGAAGATCTGCGGTTCCCGATTGCTTTCATCAAGACCTGCTACGGCCCCCCGAACGGCATCTGCGTCGAGCGCGACCGGATGAACAAGTACGGCCGTCCTCTGCTGGGTTGCACCATCAAGCCGAAACTCGGGCTGAGCGGTAAAAACTACGGCCGTGTGGTCTATGAGTGCCTGCGTGGCGGTCTGGACTTCACCAAAGATGACGAGAACATCAACTCCCAGCCTTTCCAGCGTTGGCAGAACCGTTTCGAGTTCGTCGCCGATGCCATCAAGCTGTCTGAGCAGGAGACCGGCGAGCGCAAGGGTCACTACCTCAACGTGACCGCCAACACTCCCGAGGAGATGTACGAGCGCGCTGAGTTCGCCAAAGAACTCGGCATGCCGATCATCATGCACGACTTCATCACCGGTGGCTTCACCGCCAACACCGGACTGTCGAAGTGGTGCCGCAAAAACGGCATGTTGCTGCACATTCACCGTGCAATGCACGCGGTGATCGACCGTCATCCCAAGCACGGCATCCACTTCCGCGTTCTCGCCAAGTGTTTACGACTCTCCGGTGGTGACCAGCTTCACACCGGCACCGTGGTCGGCAAGCTCGAAGGTGATCGTCAGACCACCCTCGGATACATCGACCAGCTGCGCGAATCATTCGTGCCTGAAGACCGCAGCCGCGGCAACTTCTTCGATCAGGACTGGGGTTCCATGCCTGGCGTGTTTGCAGTTGCTTCCGGCGGTATCCACGTGTGGCACATGCCTGCACTGGTGGCGATCTTCGGTGACGACTCCGTTCTGCAGTTCGGTGGTGGTACCCACGGTCACCCCTGGGGCTCCGCTGCAGGTGCTGCTGCCAACCGTGTGGCCCTCGAGGCCTGCGTTAAGGCACGCAATGCCGGTCGCGAGATCGAGAAAGAAAGCCGCGACATCCTTATGGAAGCCGGCAAGCACAGCCCTGAGCTGGCGATCGCTCTCGAGACATGGAAGGAGATCAAGTTCGAGTTCGACACCGTCGACAAGCTTGACGTTCAGAACTGATCGCAACCACGGCCGGTTGATTGAACCGGCCACCTCTTTTACTTACACCCAGGATCCCCATGCCTTTCCAGAGCACCGTGGGTGACTACAAAACAGTCGCCACCCTGGAGACCTTCGGCTTTCTTCCGCCGATGACCCAGGACGAGATCTACGACCAGATCGCCTACATCATTGCCCAGGGTTGGAGCCCGCTCATCGAGCACGTCCACCCCAGCAACTCCATGGCCACCTATTGGTCTTATTGGAAGCTGCCCTTCTTTGGTGAGAAGGACCTCAATGTTGTTGTGAATGAGCTCGAGGGTTGCCATCGCGCCTACCCCGACCATCACGTGCGCATCGTCGGTTACGACGCCTACACCCAGAGCCAGGGTGCTTGCTTTGTGGTGTTCGAAGGACGCTAATCCTTCGAACCTTTGGTTCCGAGCCCTGATCTGAGTTCAGGGCTCCAGATTTTTTTCGGGAGCATCAGCTCCTAGCTCTTCGACGACTTCACCGGGCGGACATGGCAAGACTTTCCAGTCGAGAACTCGCACTTGAGCGCCGCAAAGCGCTGACGACCTCCGGCAAGAAGGCGTCTGCCGCCGCCGGTGGTAACAACCGTGTGCGCACTGTGACCGATGCCCGGCCTACCCGAACGGAAGTCACGGCAGTGAGCGAACCCGCGGCGACTGCTCCTGTAACGGCCGCTCCCCAACGTGCGGCCTCTCTCACTCGGTCGCCCGCACGCTCCCAGAGTTCAAACGCGAAAGCGCTGCGCAATCCCAGCCGCGATCTGGTGCTGTCCCGTCGTGAAGCCTTATCTCGCCGCGGCAAGACCGCAGCATCCAGCCGCGACCGCAACCGTGCTGATGTGGCACGCGAAGCTCCGGCCGCTGCAGCGGTTGTTGCTGCTGAAAAAGTTGACCGTCCAGCCGTCACCGTTGAGCTGACATCGCGCTCCGCTGATCGCCGTTCCGGTCTTGAACGCCGCTCAGTCACCCCCAAGAGACGTTCTATTGAAAATCCCAGCCGTGCCCTGGTGCTGGCCCGTCGTGATGCCATGTCAAAACATGGCAAAACCGCAGGTAAGCAGCCCACCAGTGCAGCCGCTGTGGCCCGTCAGGCCAATCCTGATCTCTCCAGCCGGGAGATCGCTCAACAGGTGCGTGAGCTGCGGGCCAAAGCCGGTGCGATCAGCAAGCAGAACGCTGGCGTTACCCGTCCCACCGGCCCAAATCGCCACGGTGCCAAGCAGGCTGCCGCCGCTGATGCTCACTGGAAAGTGGGAGAAAGCACGACGCCATCCGGACAGACCGTGACCGGGACCCAGGCCAACCGCTCGTTGAAGACCACCGGTAACGAGGCCAGCACCTGCCGCTCCATCACCGGAACCGAGTACCTCGGAGCTGAAGTTTTCCAGACGTTCTGTCAGCAGGCCCCCGTGCCCACCACACCCGCCAAGGTGAGAGTCACGGCCACAAGTCACGGCAACCGTGTGACCGGTAATGAAGTGGGTCGATCGGGCAAGGTCACGGGCGATGAGCCTGGTACTTGCAAGAGCGTGACTGGCACGGAGTACATGTCCGCCAATCAGTCCGCTGCCTACTGCGGTGGTTCCAACCCCTCCCCTCGCAAGGTCGGTCACAGCCTCACCCTTGAGGGCCGCCCCGTGAGTGGTGTGATGGTGGGCCGTTCCGCCAGCGTCACCGGCGATGAAGCCGGAGCCAACAGCAGCCTCACCGGAGATCAGTACCTCGGTTCAGATCCCCTCCCCGATGGTCGACCAGCCTCGAAGGTCGGTCTGTCCGCCACTCTTTCAGGCACGGGAGTGACCGGCACATTGGTTGGTCGTTCCTCCCAAGTGACCGGTGATGAGTTCGGATCCTGCCATCGTGTGACCGGTGATCAGTACATCAGCTCTGAACAGGTCAATAGCTTCTGCGGAGCACAACCTGACCCCGAGGCGGCCAAGGTCGGTTTCAGCATTACCAACCGCAATCAAGTAGTGAGCGGCACCCGTACGGGTCGTTCCGAGCGCGTGACCGGTGATGAGCCCGGCAGCTGTCAGGCCGTGACCGGAACGCCCTATGCAGGTCTCGAGCAGGCAGGTCAGCATTGCGGAACTCCTGCTGTCCAGGCGATCAGAGAACGCACACCTGTGCGTCCTGGCACACCTTCCGCCGCCATGACCGGCATCCAACCCGGTGTGGGCGGAGTGATGACCGGTGATCAGCGTGGTGCCTGTGAAGCGGTGACGGGTACTCCCTATGTGGGTGCAGACCAGCTGGCTGCAGCCTGCGGTGCAGAGGCTCCGGCCGGCACCGACACGCATGGTCAATCGCCCGAAGGTGCCGCCTGGACTCGTTTCAGCGTGATGTCACCAGCTCGTGCTGCTCAGCAACAGCGTGATGCCCAGGGTTCCGTTACTGGAACCTCCTATGAGCAGGGCAATCGCATCACCGGCCCTTTTGACATGGCCGGTGGCAAGGTCACCGGCACCGAGCAGTTTCGCTTTGACAACCGTGACTTTCAGCGCCGGCACTTCCAGCCCACAGTGGCCGTTGTCAGTGAGCCTGCGGATCAACCAACCTCTCGGGTAACGGGTGAGGGCTCCTCCACCAAGGTCACAGGAGACGACTGGGATCGTGGCGAGCATGTCACCGGTACCGAGGGTGCTTCAGCCCGTCGCCGCAACCCCAGCCGTCCCGGTCCCATGGGAGCCATGGCTCCGTTCGAGCGCAAGCGAAATGAGCAGGCCGAGTGGCCCGTCTGCCGTGTGACCGGATCCCATGGCAACACCGACAAAGGCTCACTGATCACCGTCTCCGGCGGCGCAAGGGGCTGATTCGCAAATGGTTCGCTCCATGCCTTCCCGTGGCGGGCGACCTCTTGCGCCCACAGCTCCCACTCGCCGCCAGCTCCAGGCATCCCTGGCTCAGGACACTGCCAGCGTTGAATCCTCTTCACCAGGTGGGGGTCGTTCAATTGCTGGCAGCACTGTCCGGCAATCGGCTCTTCAACGCCGCCAGGCCCTGACCACATCCGGTAAGGCAGCTCTGCCAGAGGGTGGTTCTGTTTCAGGTGGACGCATCCGTTCCCAGGCTGACCGACGTCGCCCCACTCCCCAGCAGCCCGGCTGGGTCAAGCGTGGAGAGTCCAGGACTTCTGTCGCCGTGAATCTCAGCAGAACATCCCTTCCCTGGTCAGTGGAGTCCCATCCGCTGACCGATCAGGAGGCCAATGAACGCCTTAAGGCCTATGAGCTGGAGGTGAAGGGTCGCTTCGATCGAATTGTTCCGCTGTTGAAGCAGGTCTCCGCTCTGCAGCACGAACCTGATTTTTTGGTGCAGGCTCAGCGGCTTGCCCGCGCGGAGCTTGGGTTCGATCTTCCCGATCACATCCTTGAGAAGTCATGGGTGAGACCTCTCGATATGCGCGCACTGTTTGCATGGTGCGTCTTCCAGTCCCACCAGTTGTTCAGTGACCGTTTTTTCCAGGACGACCCCCTAGAAGCCGCTGCTGGTAGCCGGTCTTCAGAGGAATTCAATACATTCCTTCTCGATTGCGGTTTTCATCTGCTTGACGTCACGCCTTGCGCCGATGGTCGCTTGGCTCACACGATCGCCTACGCACTGAGAATTCCTTTCAGTGCTGTGCGACGTCGTTCTCACGCAGGTGCGATGTTTGATGTTGAGAACACCGTCAATCGCTGGATCAAGACCGAGCATCGCCGTTTCCGCGAGCAGGTGCCGAATGAGGCGCATTCGCCAACGCGGTACTTAAAGGTGGTGGCTTATCACTTCAGCTCTCTCGATCCGACGCATCAGGGTTGTGCGGCCCACGGCAGCGATGACTCCCTGGCGGCTGCCTCGGGTCTGCAGCGTCTGCATGACTTCCGTGAAGCAGTTGAGAACAGCTTCTGCTGTGGTGCTTCGGTTGACTTGCTCCTGGTCGGCCTAGACACGGACACCGATGCCATTCGTGTTCATGTTCCTGATCAGGACGGTGGGATCCTTCTGGATCAGTGGCTCTGTGCCCGGGCGCTGTATGAGAGCACCGCTCCGCTGACGGTGCAACAGGCCAGGGATGCCGTCCAGGCCGCTGTGCAGACCCATGTGTCGTCTGCTCCCGATGAGGGCATGGTTCGGTTCATCACACGGCTGCTTGTCAGCAACATCTCCCAGCAGGATTATGTCCGCTCGCTTCATCACGGTCCCTACCCGGATGCAGGGCATGCGGAGCGTTTCATCGGGGTCGGCATCGGCTTCAAGGAGGTGCACCTTCGCAACCTCACCTATTTCGCCCATCTCGACACCGTTGAGCAGGGAGCTCCGGATCTTGATGTGGGTGTGAAAATCTTCAAGGGGCTCAATGTCGCCCGCGATCTGCCGGTTCCTGTCGTCGTGCGTTTCGATTACTCCGGCAAGGTTCCCGGTGCACGGGAGCGTGCCATTGCCGATTGCCGTCGAATTCAGAAGGCCATCGATGAGCGTTATTCAGCGCTCGTCAGCGAAGGTCTTCTTCACACACTTCTCACCATCCGTGACCGTGACCAGCCCCTTCCGGCGGTGGCGGTAGGTTCCACACTCGATCCCGTCCAGCAGGAGGCTCACTGACCATGCTGATTGTCAAGGTCCTGAAGCCGCTCGTTTCAACCAACCGGATTCCTGATTTCGAGCACAAGCACCTCCAGGTGGTGCTGGACGGCAGCACGAAGAAAGTGGCCGTTGATGCAGTCGGGGCCAAGCCCGGCGACTGGGTGATCTGCGTGAGCAGTTCCGCAGCGCGCGAGGCTGCCGGAAGCAAGTCTTACCCCAGTGACCTCACAATTGTGGGAATCATTGACCACTGGGAACCCGATCCACCCAAACCGTCTTCTGCAGCCCCCACTGCACCTGCAACCTCCAAACCATCCCCTTCCACCAAGACAGGAGATCCGACCTGATGGAGATCATGCAGGTGATGGGGACACTGGTTTGTTCTTACCGCCTGGCGGGGTTGGATCACATGCACCTGCGGATTCTCAGGAACAACAAGGGCAAGCAATTGGTTGCTGTTGACCCGGTCGGAGCTCGAGAGGGCAACTGGGTTTTCACCGCCAGTGGTTCTGCAGCCCGGTTTGCGTGCCCCAACAGTGCTGTGCTCACGGATCTGACGATCGGTGGAATCATCGATCACTGGATGCCGGATGGGTAACTGACCGCTTTCCGTCCTTCACCCCATCCTTCTCATCACTTCCCATGGCCAGCCCAGCTCCCCGTCGTCGCTCCTCCGCATCCGCCGCTGCAGCATCAACGACATCAGCGCCTGCAAAGGCTTCCGGCCAGGTGTCTACGGGGGCGAAGAAAAGCACTACCGCTGCATCAGAAGCCGTCGCGGCCGGTTCTGATTCCGCAGCCTCTTCGGCAACGGTGGATGTGACTCCCGTCGCCAGCAGCCGCTCCACAACCACCCGTCGCAGCACCACAGCACGGTCTGGCGCTAGCCGATCCCTGGCGGCACGCAGTGGCAGTAGCCGTCGCGCCTCATCCTCCTCAGGATCTTCAGGGTCCGGTAGCGCCTCCAAGTCCGTTACAGCTGCTCCAGAGCCTTCTGTGAAGGGAATTGCCCTCGGCATGATCGAAACCCGCGGCATGGTGCCGGCTATCGAGGCCGCTGACGCGATGACGAAGGCCGCCGAAGTGCAATTGATCAGCCGTGAATATGTCGGTGGTGGCTACGTCACGGTGATGGTTCGCGGCGAGACTGGTGCTGTCAATGCTGCAGTGCGCGCAGGCGCCGACGCCTGTGAACGTGTCGGAGATGGCCTCGTGGCCGCTCACATCATTGCCCGTCCTCACCAGGAGGTGGAGCCCGCGCTCGTGCCGACCAATGTGCGAAGGCGCAGTTGATCAATAACGTCCCTTTGCATCATTTCGGACTAGATTCCCCGGCCAACACGCACCACAACGGCCCTTCAGGTCTCGTTGCTTTTGACTACAGCTCTTTCGCTGCCTCTTCAGACCGCCTGGTTGATTCCTCTCTATGGATTCGCCGGAATGTTGGTGTCCCTTCCCTGGGCCTTTGGATGGTTCCGTAGGGATGCTCATCGTCCCCCGGCGTATCTCAACATCCTGCTGACACTGCTGGCCGTGGTTCACGGCAGTCTGGTGCTCAGGGATGTCATGGCCAATGGTCCTGCGGTGATTGGCATGCCCTGGCTGTCTGTAGGTGATCTCAATCTTGAGATCAGCTTCAGCCTTTCTCTCACCAATGTTTCGGCCCTCGAGCTGATCACCGGATTAAGTCTGCTCTCCCAGATCTATTCACTGGGGTATCTCGATAAGGAATGGGCCCTGGCCCGATTCTTTGCCCTGCTCGGTTTCTTCGAGGGCGCCATGTCGGGAGTTGTGCTGAGCGATTCATTGTTTCAGAGCTATTTCCTTTTGGAAATGCTCACCTTGTCGACCTATTTGCTGGTGGGCTTCTGGTATGCCCAGCCGCTGGTGGTTACCGCCGCCCGCGACGCGTTTCTGACCAAGCGCGTCGGTGACGTGATGCTGTTGATGAGTGTGGTGGCCCTCACGGCCTGGTCAGGAGTCACGGGCTTCGAGGATCTCTACAGCTGGTCGGCCCAGGACACCCTGACGCCATTGGCTGCAACTCTCCTCGGTCTCGGACTGGTGGCAGGACCGACAGGTAAGTGTGCCCAGTTCCCCATGCACCTCTGGCTTGATGAGGCCATGGAGGGACCGAACCCTGCATCGATTCTGCGCAACTCCGTTGTTGTGACCTGTGGTGCAATCGTGCTGCTGAAGGTCATGCCCTTGCTGCAGCACGCACCGGTCACCCTCGTGGTGCTTCAGGTGATCGGCACGATCAGCGCCATCGGCGGGTCTTTGGTCTCGATCGCCCAGGTGGATATCAAGCGCACGCTGTCGTATTCCACGACTGCTTATCTCGGTCTAGTGTTTATCGCCATTTCTCTGCAGGTGCCCGTGCTGGCACTGTTGCTGCTCTATGCCCACGCCGTGTCGAAGGCTCTTCTGTCGATGAGTGTGGGGGGGGTGATCGCCTCCACCAACTGTCAGGACATCACCGAGCTCGGCGGACTGGGCAGTCGCATGCCAGCCACTACAGGCTCCTTTCTAGTCGGTGGAGCCGGGCTGGTCGGATTGCTTCCACTCGGAGGATTCCTCTGCCTGGCACAGGCTGTCGAGCTGGTCGGTGCCAGAGCAGTGGTGTTTGTGCCGGTGTTCCTGATCACCAATGCCCTCACCGCGTTGAATCTCACTCGGGTCTTTCGCCAGGTGTTCCTTGGCCCATCGCTCGCCAAGACCCGCCGGGCGGCGGAGATCAACTGGCAGATGGCATTGCCGATGGTGGCACTCACCGTGATCGTGGTGCTGACGCCATTCCTCTTGATCCGTCTGGAATCCCTCGATGGTCTGTTGGCCTTTCCCTTTTGGGCGGCTGCTCTGGTGGTGTCTAGTGGTGCTGCCGGTTTGCTGGCTGGGGCTCTTGTTCCCCTCAATAAAGCCTGGTCACGCTCGCTGAATCCGATTCTTCGCTGGTTTCAGGATCTGCTGGCCTACGACTTCTACACCGAACGTTTCTACAGAGTCACCATCGTCAATGTGGTGGCCACCTTCTCTCAGCTCGCCGGCTGGTTTGACCGCAATGTCGTTGATGGCGTGCTCCATGGTCTGGCACGCTTCTCCCTTGCGAGTGCCGAAGGCCTGAAGCTGAGCATCAGTGGTCAGACCCAGTCGTATGTGCTCACCGTGGTCGGCGCCATCGTGCTGCTGCTCATGTCTCTGAGCTGGGTTCTGCAGTGAGGTCATCATGCTGACGATTCTTCTTCTGATCCCCTTTCTCGGTGCACTGTTGATCAGTGTTCTGCCTGGTGCAGCCAGTCCCGACAGTTCCGAAAGTGCCAGTCGTAGTCGCACTTTCACTCTGGCCACCCTCGCGGTCCAATGTCTGCTCAGTTTTGGTCTTCTGATCCCCTTTTCTGCTGTTGAGCCCGGCCAGCAGCTCGTGGAGATCCTCCCCTGGCTTCCTCAGGTGGGCCTTGAATTCAGCCTCGGGGTTGATGGTTTGTCGCTCCCACTTGTGCTGATGAACGGGGTGCTCTGCCTAGTGGCGGCCGCTGCCTCGCGCTCAGTTGAGAACCGCCCCCGTGTGTACTTCGCTCTTCTGCTGGTGATCAGCGGCGCTGTGAATGGTGCTTTTCTTGCGCAGAACCTTCTGCTCTTCTTCTTGTTCTATGAACTGGAACTGATTCCTCTCTGGTTGCTCATCGCCATCTGGGGTGGCGCCAACAGGGCCTATGCCTCCACCAAGTTCCTGATCGTCACGGCCGTGTCCGGCGTCTTGATCCTGGCAGCCTTCCTCGGGATAGCCCTGGTCACGGGAAGCGTTGATTTCGGCATCCGGCCGATCCTCACAACTCAGATGGGATTGACCAGCCAGCTGGCGCTGATGAGCTGTCTGCTAATCGGCTTCGGGATCAAGATTCCCCTTTTCCCCTTCCACACCTGGCTGCCAGATGCGCATACCGAGGCGTCTACGCCCGTTTCAGTGTTGCTGGCAGGGGTGTTGCTCAAGCTGGGCACCTACGGCCTGCTGCGCTTCTGCCTCGGTCTCTTCCCGGAGGCCTGGTCCGTGGCAGCTCCTTGGCTGGCCGGCTGGGCAGCCGTTTCGGTGCTGTACGGATCGCTGGCAGCCATCGCCCAGACTGACATGAAGAGGATGGTGGCTTACAGCTCTGTGGGCCATATGGGCTATGTGCTGCTTGCCGCAGCTGCGGCCACACCGCTGGCATTGATTGGCGCGCTGTTCCAGATGGTCAGTCACGGTTTGATCTCGGCGGTTCTCTTCCTTGCTGTCGGAGTCGTGTACGAGCGCACCGGCACTCGTGATTTAAATGTGCTGAGGGGTCTGCTAAATCCTCAGCGTGGACTACCACTCACCGGCACTCTGATGATCATCGGCGTGATGGCCAGCGCAGGTATCCCCGGCATGGCCGGTTTTATCTCAGAGTTCTTGGTGTTCAAGGGCAGTTTCGAGATGTTCCCCGTGGCCACCCTTCTGTCCATGGTCGGTTCAGGTCTCACGGCCGTGTATTTCCTGCTGCTGGTCAACCGTGCCTTCTTCGGTCGTCTTGCCGTGGCTCCAGGCGCCAGTCAGAATCCCAAAATTCTCTATCAGGTGCCCTTCGCTCAGCAGATCCCTGCACTTTCAATGTCTTTGCTGATCCTTTTGCTTGGTGTTGTTCCCAATCTGCTTGTGGGCCTGAGCCAGCCAGCGACAGCTCAGCTCAGTGAACTGGCCACACTGGTTCAACCTGGAGGACTCTCATGACGACAACCTCCCGACCTCAAGCCACCGAACCCACGCTTCCCGATCAGGAGGAGTTGATTAGACGTCTGCTCTCGGATATCCCGCTGCTTGCTGATACCCCGGATCATCTGTTGCAGGTGGTGAATGTGCTTGAGAGCTACGGGCTCGTGCTGGATGCTTATAGCTGCAATCTTGTGCATCAGGGGAAAACACAGCTTCTCAACCCGTTCCCTGTGTTCCGCTTCTTTCACGAAGGATTCACCCCCAAGCGACTTTGGGAACACCTGATGGGTGATCGCATCAATTTCGAATATGCCGAGTACTGCCAGAAGGCGATGTTTTGGCATGGAACCGGGGGGATGGATGCCTATTTCGATTCAGAGCCGTTTCAGGATGCATGCCGCCGCGTGATTGCTCTGCGCTCTAAGCGGGATCCGCTTCTACGCCTTGTGAACATCCTTTATCCGGGATTCGCACCGGAGGCGATCAGGTCGATGACGACGATCTATGCCCTCGGTCTGTTTTGGCGTGTGATGAGTGACATCTTCATCGATCTGGCACGCCGCTATCGCATCGGGGAAGTGGTCTGCGTTCTGGATGTGGTTCACCACATCCGTGATGGGTTGGTGGCGGCTGCAGCCAATCCCATCACCTACGAGGTCATGGTTGGTGGTGAGTCCGTCTGGGTTCTCCCCCCGGAAGCCGGTCTCACCTTCCTTGTTGATGTGGCCGTCCCCTATGTGGAGGCGGTGTTCTTTCGAGGCATGCCATTTCTTGGAACTGTGTCCTACAACGCTCAGGCCCGTCAGATCGCGGCCGACCAGAGCTTGTTCAAATATGGTGCTCTCTACGCTGATCCCTTGCCGAGCATGGGAGCTGGAATTCCTCCCAGCCTCTGCATGTCGGACATGTACCGAAATCTTCCCGAGGAGCTCAGCCGCTGGTACGACCATCACGGCCGTGCCCAGGCGGATGCCCATGTTCAGATCTGCATCAGCTTCCAGAAGTCGATGTTCTGCGTCACTAACGCAGCGATCGCCGGAACGATGCCCAATCCCCTCGATACCCAGGATCCAGAGCAGCAGGCTGCTAACCATGCCTACGCGTCTTCCTGGTCTGAACGCCTGATGGGCTGTCAGCGTGTGGCTCTCCTTTAGGTTTCGGAGATGTCTCGAGGTTGTCGATGGAACCTTGGAATGAACGCAAACGTCCTGTCTGTCTGGAGAAGCGTTTCGAGTTCGACAGCTATAGCTCCACCCGTGATTTCCTTGATCGTCTCGGTGAGTTCAGTGAAGTACGCAGGCGCTATCCCGATATCAGCTTTGGAAAAACATATGTGAATATCACTTTGCGCCCGGATGAGGACGCGGAGGATGCGACCCTCACCGATTTAGACCACGCCTTCGCCGCGGCGATTGATGGACTCATCGATTGATCTTGAAGCCAGCTTTGTTGCTTCGGGAGTCGGAGAGGTTCTCAAGCACCTAGATACCGAGCTGATCGGATTACGCCCAGTCAAAACCAGAATCCGTGAGATCGCCGCTTTGCTGTTGGTGGATCAAGCCCGGCAGTCCTTGGATCTGGTCAGCAAAGCTCCGAGTTTGCACATGTCGTTTACCGGTCAACCAGGAACCGGAAAAACAACTGTTGCGCAGAAGATTTCGCAGATTCTTCATCGCCTTGGGTATCTGCGTAAAGGACAAGTGATCACCGTCACCAGGGATGATCTAGTTGGTCAATATGTGGGGCATACGGCCCCGAAAACCAAAGAGATGATCAAACGCGCCCAGGGAGGCGTGCTGTTTATTGACGAGGCGTATTACCTCTACAAACCTGGAAACGAGCGGGATTATGGAGCTGAAGCGATTGAGATCCTTCTTCAGGAGATGGAGAGTCAGCGCAATGACCTTGTGGTGATCTTTGCTGGTTACAAAGACCGGATGACAGCTTTTTATCAATCCAACCCTGGACTGTCCTCAAGGGTTGCTCACCACATCGACTTTCCTGATTACAGCCCGAGGGAATTGATGGCGATCGCTGAACTGTTGCTGGAACAACAGCAGTATCGATTCAGCGATGCAGCGGTTGAAGCTTTTCAGAGCTACATCAGCAGGCGGCGTGCATTGCCGTTCTTCGCCAATGCACGCTCCATTCGCAATGCCCTCGATCGTCTGCGACTGCGCCATGCCAATCGCTTGTTCTCCCGTCGCGGTCAACCTCTTAGTCGTGAAGCCCTGATTACCATCGAAGCAGCAGATGTGTTCGCTAGTCGTGTCTTCCAGGGGGAATTGGAAGGAGCCGATCCTTCTAAGCCACTGACCGACTGAGCCAACTGAACGCTGCTCTGCACGGCTCACTCAAGTAATGCTTACCCGGGGCTGGGATGCTCCAGGTCACGTCGAATCAGCGCCATTAGGTAGGAGGGCGCCTTGTAGCGACCCGGTAAGCAGCGGTTCAGGGTCTCCAGATGGCCCCAGCACACAGTTTTTTCAATGTCCTTCACCTCGCGCCCCTCCTTGAGGAGCCGCCGTAACGCCTTGCAATACAAGGGATAGCCCGCTTCCAGTTCGCCAATGGTCAGCTTGGCCTGGGCCATGAAGGTCGCTCGGTGCATCTCTTAACTTATGAAACCGTGGGATCGCTTCATCCCAGCCAGGCGATGCAGTCGATCTCCACCTTGGAGCCTTTAGGTAGTGCTGCCACCTGAACGCAGGCCCTGGCAGGGCTCACTCCGCTGCCGAACATTTCGGCATAGATCGCATTGACCGCCTGAAAGTCGGCCAGATCAACTAGGTACACCGTTGTGCGAACCACCTTGGCGGCCTCTGTTCCGGCGGCGCTGAGCACAGCTTGCAGATTGCGCAGCACCTGCCTGGTTTCTGCTTCCACGTCTCCGCCGCCCACCATCTCACCCGTGGTGGGATCCAGGGGGATCTGGCCTGAGCAATAAAGCCATCCTCCAGCCTGCACAGCCTGGTTGTAGGGCCCCACCGGAGCCGGAGCCTCAGCGGTGGTGACCGCCTGATGAGTGGTGGTCGACATGAAAGGGCATCACAATGGGGCTGCATTTTCGCGCTTCGTGTCGATGGAGTCCCTTCCGGTCGAGATCGACGGTCTGTGGCACAGCTATGACCCTTCCGGTGCTGACTGGACTCTCCAGGACATCAACCTCGGACTACAGAGCGGAGAACTGGTGGGATTGCTGGGGCCCTCCGGTTGCGGCAAGACCACGCTTCTGAGACTGATCGCCGGTTTTGAGCGTCCCATTCGAGGCAACATCCGCCTTCACGGCCAGGAGGTGGCCAGCCCTCAGCTTTCGGTGGCAGCTGAACGACGTGGAGTCGGCATGGTGTTTCAGGACTATGCCCTGTTTCCTCATCTGAATGCCTGGTCCAATACCTGTTTCGGTCTTCGCCGAGGGCAGGACAGTGCCCGGGCGGCATGGCTGCTGGAGCTGTTGGGCCTGGAACAGCTGAAGGAGCGCTATCCCCATGAACTATCAGGGGGGCAGCGTCAACGTTTGGCTCTTGCCAGAGCCCTGGCCCCGGCACCGTCTGTGGTCCTGCTGGATGAGCCTTTCTCCAATCTTGATGTGGAGGTGCGTCTTCGTCTGCGCAGTGAACTGCCTTCCGTTCTGAGTGCCTGCAACGCCAGTGGTGTGCTGGTCACCCATGATCCGGAGGAGGCCCTGGCGATCTGCAGTCGGGTGGCCGTTCTGCGCGATGGGCGTCTACATCAGTGCGCCAGTCCCAAGGAGCTGGTGGAGTCACCGGCAACCCCCTTTGTGGGCAGTTTCGTGCTGCAGCGCAACGTCCTGCCCGTCTGGAACGATGCCGCCGGCGGCTGCCTGCGCTGCCCCCTGGGTGACCTTGAAAGACCCGGTGATCTTCCGGCCGATTCCCTTCCCGAGGAAGCAACGGTTCTGGTCGCACCCGAAGCGATCACACTTCACAAGGATTCCGGCGGGGAAGGTGAGGTCGTTGGCCGGGAGTTCCTCGGCCACAGCTGGATGTACAGAGTGAAGAGCGGTGATCGTCAGTTACGGCTGCTGAGACCTTTAACCGAGGACTATGAACGGGGCCAAAACTGCCATTTGCGCTTGCAGCCAGGGTCATCCGTTCTGCTGCATCCACAGCGTCGAGCTCTGCTGAGCCTTGCGAGTTGAGATTTGGTCAGCCTGTCCAGCTGTCCTTGTGAAGCCTTAGTTCACCCAGTTCCTGGGCTGAACATGCACGCAGAAACAAGTTGGTGCGTCGCTCCTCACCCATGGTGCTGGGCAGTGAAAGATCACCACGTCTGCGCAGTTCGCTAACGCTGCTCAGCCGTTCGGCGATGGCCTGATCATCTGGTCTCAGAGCGTGGGCCCAGCGCAGATTGCCTTCGGTGTACTCGTGAGCGCAATGCACGACGGTGTCGTCCTGAAGATCCTGCAACTGCTTCAGGGCCAGGTGCATGTCCTCGGCTGATCCTTCGAACAGGCGTCCACAACCTGCCCCGAACAGGGTGTCGCCACAGAACAACACAGGCGTCGGAAGCTCCGGTGAGCACCCCTGTGGCAGGACATAAGCCAGATGTGCCCTGGTGTGGGCTTTCACGTCGATCACCGTGACGGGCTGTCCCAGAAGCTCGAGCTGCATGCCCGGCTCGACCGACACCGTTTGGAAAGGAATCCGCTGCTGATCGGCGGCGGCTGCGATCACCGAAGCCGAAGGCCATTGGCGCAACAGATCGGGAGTGCCGCCGATGTGGTCTGCGTGGTGATGGGTTTGCAGGACAGCTGTGAGTTCCAGCTTGCGATCCACCAGCCATTGCCTTACTGGTTCGGCAATGGCTGGATCGACCACCACGGCCTCTCGTCCCCTTGCCCAGATCCAGACGACGTTGTCCTGCAGGACCGGCAGTGGCTTGATTCCGTCTCTCTGACAGGGGTGGCCCATCGTTAAAGTTTTGGGCGATGCAAGCTTCCATGATCACCGTTGCACTGGCCAAGGGCGCGCTGCTGCGTGAGTCCGTGGAACGTTTCAAGCTTGCGGATCTTGATTTCTCGGCAGTTCTGGATCCCGACAACCGCCAGCTGATGGTGCCTTCGGTTTGTGGTCGGGCTCGAGCCCTGTTGGTCCGCAACGGTGATGTGCCGGTTTATGTGGCCTATGGGCAGGCTCAGCTCGGTGTGGTCGGTTACGACGTGCTGCGCGAGCACCAGATGCCTGTGGCGCATCTAGTCGACCTCGGTTTCGGGGGCTGTCGCCTGTCTGTTTGTGTCAAGTCCAGCAGTGGTTACCGGAGAGCCACCGACCTACCGCCGCATTGCCGTGTGGCCAGCAAATTCACCCGTTGTGCCCGGCAGTATTTCGATTCAATTGATCTCCCGGTTGAGCTTGTTCACCTCACTGGATCCGTGGAGCTTGGCCCGATCACCGGGATCGCAGAGGCGATTGTTGACCTGGTTGCCACAGGGCGAACTCTTAAGGACAACGGTCTGGTGGCGATTGAGGACCTCTTCCACACCACTGCCAGGCTCGTGGGCCATCCGCTTTCGCTGCGTTTGGATCAGGGAGAGCTTCAACAGGTCATCGAGACGATGGATGCTCCCGAAAGGAAGATGGTGAGCACGACCTGATGGCCGGCACCGATCTTCAGCGCATCAGTCAGCTGGGGCGTTATCTCGGACGCGACCGTCGTCGTCTGATGCTCACCTTGATTTTGCTGATTCCGGTGGCGTTCGCTAGCGCGATCCAACCGCTGCTTGTCGGTCAGGCTATCTCGATCCTGCGCACCGTGTCGGGTGCCACCAATGAGGCCGTCGCTCCAATTCTTCAGCCGCTGGACAGCACGTTGGCGATCCGGCTGATCATTGCTGCTCTGCTGATTTCTGTGCTGGTGCGTCTGGCTCTTCAAGGAGTGCAGACCTACAACATCCAATCGGTGGGCCAGCGACTCACCGCCAGAATTCGTCGTGATCTCTTCGCCCATGCGATGGATCTCTCCCTTCGGTTTCATGACCGAATGCCTGTGGGCAAGTTGCTCACACGTCTCACCAGTGATGTCGATGCGTTGGCTGAGGTATTCAGCACCGGGGCTGTTGGTGTGTTGAGCGATCTGGTCACGCTCACCGTGATCGCGGTGACGATGTTGCTGATCGAGTGGCGACTCGGGCTTCTGCTGCTTGTATCCCAGGTTCCTGTAACGCTGATTGTGCTCTGGCTGCAGGCGCGCTACCGAAAAGCAAATTACCGGGTGCGTGAGGAACTTTCACAGCTGAATGCAGATTTTCAGGAAAATCTCCAGGGCCTAGACGTGGTTCAGATGTTTCGTCGTGAGGCCTTCAACGGAGCCCGTTTCCAACGAACCGGCTTGGCCTATCGCGAGGCAGTGAATGGAACGATTTTGTTTGACAGCAGCATCTCCGCATTCCTGGAGTGGGTTTCCCTTGGTGCGGTGGCGATTGTGCTGGCTCTGGGGGGCTGGATGGTCACCTCAGGGGCCATGGGGCTAGGCATCCTCACAACGTTCATTCTCTTTTCGCAAAGACTGTTTGATCCACTGCGTCAGATGGCTGAGCGGTTTACTCAGATTCAGGGTGGTTTGACTGCTGTTGAGCGAATCGGAGAACTGCTCGAGGAGCCACTGGAAATTCGGGATCACACCCTTGCGGGCCCTGCCCACTCTCAGGAATCACCAGCTGAGGGTGTGTCAGCTCCGCTTCAGGTCATGCCGACCTCCTGCGGCGAAGTGGTGTTTGAAGGTGTTCACTTCGCCTATCGACCTGATGAGCCAATTCTTCAGGATCTGAGCTTCCGACTTGCTCCCGGTGAACATGTGGCTCTGGTGGGCCCCACGGGTTCAGGAAAGACCACCGTCATCCGCTTGCTTTGCAGGCTCTATGAGCCTCAGCAGGGCCGCATTCTTCTCGATGGACGCGATATCCGCAGCCTCTCCCTGCCGGATCTGCGTCGACAGCTTGGGGTGGTTCTGCAGGACACCTTTCTGTTCAGTGGCAGCGTCGGCGACAACCTTCGTCTCGACCAGGAGATCGATGACAAGCATCTCAAGGAGGTTTGCAGGGATCTCGGCCTCAATGCACTCCTTGGGAGGCTTCCTCAGGGGCTCGACACTGAACTGCGAGAGCGTGGGGGCAACCTCAGCTCCGGTGAACGCCAGCTGCTCGCGGTTGCACGGGTGGCGATCCGTAATCCCAATGTGCTCGTGATGGACGAAGCCACCGCTTTCATGGATCCTTCCACTGAAGCAACTTTGCAAAGAGATCTTGACCGCTTGCTTGAACGAAGAACCGCCGTGGTGATTGCTCACCGTTTAGCCACCGTTGAAGCAGCGGATCGGATCCTCGTATTGCGACGTGGCCGTTTGATTGAGCAAGGAACCCACCTGCAATTGCGTGCGCAAGGCGGTCTTTATGCCGAACTCGCTGAACTTCAGGAACGGGGCCTCGCCAAGCTCTGATCCTCAACCCAACTAGAGAGGATGTCGCTCAGAACGTCCGGCTTTTCTCGCATGGGTAGATGGCCACAACCAGTGATCTGGCGATAGTCATGACCAGGGCTGTAAGCCGCAAGATGACGCACATAGCCAGGCTCCATCACCTGATCGTTGTCCCCACTGATCCAGAGGCTTTCGACTCCCAGATCCGACACCAATCCAGGTAAATCTCGAACCGCGCCCCTGCTGGTGCTGTTCACCAGCAGTCCACGGGCAGCCCGACGTTCGGCCTTGAACGGTCCCAGCGCTCCTATGGGAGCCGGCAGCTGAGCAATGGCATCGGGTCGCAGCTCCAGAATCAGCCTCCCGAAGCTGCGCAGTCGGCGAAAGGGTCGCGGCTGATAGATCCCTCCTCCCGCTGCCAGCAGAACAACGCCCATCAACCCCTTCTGTTTCTGTTGCCGCAGATGTGCTTCGGCATGCAGCACCACGCTGCCGCCAAGGGAATGGCCCAACAGCACGAAGGGTCGCCCCTGCGCCTTTTGAACGGCTTCCACCGCCAGCCAGCGGCCATAGGCCGACAGGTTGGGAAGCAATCCTGAGGGGCGCTCCGCATCACCGAAACCCGGCAGGTCAGGACACCAGAGCTCGATCTCTGGGTGGCGCTCTCTCCAGCATGCGGCGAAAGGCGACCAGACCTGCTTGCTCAAAAGCCACCCATGTACAGCAATCAGTAGTTGATTTGCAGGCATCGGCCCAGAACTTGCCCCCCCACCTTGCCGCCCTCTGCGCCTTCCGTGCGCCAGGATCGTGACACTGCAGCATCGTCAGTGATCGACGACCCTTCCCTAACGCCAGAGACACTGCAAATGATGTACGGCGATCAGGCGAAGCTGTGCGCGACCCCAGCCAGCCAGCTCACTCTGGTGTTCAGTCAGCACCGCCCTTTTGATCTAGTAGAGCTGGAGCAGCTGCTTGAGGCGGTGGGCTGGAGCCGACGACCTGTACGACGGGTTCGCAAGGCGCTCGATAACAGCCTGATTCGAGTAGGCCTCTGGCGTCACGATGCCAGGATTCCACGCCTTGTGGGCTTTGCGCGCTGTACAGGCGACGGGGTGCTGGAGGCGACCATCTGGGATGTTGCTGTTCATCCTCTTTACCAGGGCTCCGGGCTCGGCAGTCAGCTGATGGATTACATCCTTGATGCCCTGCGTGCACTCGGGACTGAACGCGCCACGTTGTTCGCCGACCCAGGGGTCCTGCCCTTTTACAAACGTCTGGGTTGGGACCTTGAGCCCAATGGTCACCGCTGTGGTTTCTGGTACGCGAACTGAGTTTCGTAGTAAGCAGCGGCTAGCCCTTCTGCGGATTCGCCCTGTTTCCATCGTCTGCGCAGTCGTGCATTGCGCCAGCTGCGCCGCAACACCCCGTCGCTCTGCCAACGTCGTCCATCGGTGGTCAGCGGCAGACCGATGCGCTTGAGATCAGCGATGCGGCTCAGGCGCTCCACCAGATCCAGATCTTCCATCAGCGGCAGCTCAGCAAAGCCGCCGCAACGGTGATAAAGCTCGCGATGTAGCAACAGTCCCTGATCGCCATAGGGACGCTGCAGCCAGCGGCTGCGCAAGGCCACAGCTTGCTCCAGCAGACGTCGCGCCGCAGTGGAGGGCGTGATTTGAAAATCGAAATACCAGGCTGCAACTGCTGCGGAAGAGGTTTGCAGCAGCGGGCTAACCGACCCGAACCATTGATCGGGCAGGCGACTGTCTGCGTGGAGGAACAGCAGCCATTCGCCACGTGCCTCAGCCGCTGCGGTGCGCAGTTGGCGGCCCCGGCCAGGGGGATGAACTTTGACCAGCTGAGCACCTGTCAGGTTTGCGATCTCTGGCGTGGCATCGCTGCTGCCGCCATCAGCCAGCAAGATCTCCAGTTCGCTCCCAGCACGTTGCAGGTCGGCAAGCAGCAATGGCAGTCGTGTTGCCTCATTCAGGCAGGGAATCACCACACTCAGCGACGCTGATCTGTTCATGCCAGCCATGCCTCCAGATCTTCGAGTTGGTCGATGTCATTGCGCGCGTCGAGCTGCGCGGGTGTCAGACCGCGCTGGCAGGCTCGCTGCCAAGTGAGGCGCAAGACCTGGTCGCTACCCCATGGGATCGAATGAAAGGGCCAGCGGGGTGCTCCCGGTGCTGTTGCCCCAAGACCGAACAGCCAGTAACCACCATCCAGTGACGGTCCGATCACTAGTGGAGAGTGGCGCAGACTCTCGATGGCCCTGATCAGGTCTCTTGCAGCCAGGTCGGGAAGATCCGTGCCGATCAGGATGACCGAAGCACCGGGATCAACGGAACGTGCCCTCAGCACCTCCCTGCGCATGCGGTTGCCAAGGTCTCCTCGCCCCTGTGCGCTGATGCTCGCCTCAGGAACAGAGGCGAGCCAGCGGCGCCAGGCTCGAGGGCCGGCACCGCTGATGGCAATGTGGAGTCGCAGCTTGCCATCCCTGGCGAGACCTTGGGCCACTGTCAGGGTGTGACTGATCAGCCGAGCCTGTATCCCTGCCGCATGCGCGCAACCCAGCGTGCGAGCAAGGCGACGTTTGCAACGCCCGCTGGCAGGCCAGCGGGTCATCACCACCAGAATGGGCTTGGTCATCGGATCAGCCCCGCAAAGGACTACTGCTGTCGGGGAAGTTCTTCAGGTTTCACCATCAGCTCGATGCTGTCACCATCGCGCTCCACAAGGATGGGCATGGCCTGGCCGACGCGCCCTCGGTCGACGGCTAACTGCACTTGGGAAGGGTCCTGCACTTTGGTGCCGTCCACTTCTCGGATCAGGTCACAGGGGCGGATACCTCCCGCCGCTGCAGGACTGTTCTCCACCACATCGATCACCACCACGCCGTTCAATTCAGGCACTTTGCACAGATTGCTGTTGGCAGCGGCATTGATCTCCTTGGCGAGCTGGGGTGTCAGGCTCTGGAGCCGGACACCGATGAAGGGGTGAGAGGCCTGGCCGGTGCTGATGATCTGCTGGGCGATCCGTTTGGCCAGATTGATCGGGATGGCAAAACTTAGGCCGGCTCCGGGGGCCTTTTTGATAGCGGTATTGATGCCGATCACCTGGCCAGCGGCGTTGATCAGCGGCCCGCCGCTATTGCCTGGATTTACGGCGGCATCCGTCTGGATGTAAGGCACTCTCTGCCCCTCTCCGATGGCGTTGGTGCGATCCACGGCGCTGATAATCCCAGCAGTCACCGTGTTGTTCAGGCCGAGGGGGTTGCCGATGGCGATGGCCCATTCACCGGGGCTGAGATTGTTGGAATTGCCGAGGGGAGCGACCGGTAATTTGTCAGCAACCACACGCACCACAGCGATATCCGTGAGAGGGTCACTTCCGAGAACGCGACCGCTGAAGCTGCGACCGTCGGGCAGCGTCACCGAGACTTGATCCGCACCCTCCACAACATGTGCGTTCGTGAAGATCAGGCCATCGGAACGTGTGATGAATCCGGATCCCTGTCCTGCCTGCTGCTGGATCGGTGCTCTGCCGCCAAATAAATTGCCGAGCGGATTGACCACGCGCTTCACCGTGTCGATCCGCACCACTGAGGGGCCAACCCGATCCACAGCTTCAACAATGATGTTTTTCCCCGGTTGAAGGGGCGCTGAGCGGGGCCCATCGCTCACCTCCGGCAAAGGGTCGCTGGCAGGGGTCTGATCCAGTCCTATGCGCTGCTTCCAGGCGGTTCCGCAGCCGCTGAGACTTGAGCCGATGATGCCGACGCCGATGAGCGTGAGTGCTCGCTGCAGGGGGCGCTGGATGGCGGAGGCCATGAAGATGTGTGATGTCGTCAGCACCTCATTAAAGACGGACTGATCGGCCTGAGGTGCGTAGATTCAGCCACCGTGAATCGGAGGATGCAGTGCTGACGGGCAGTGAGCTTTGGAGCAAGGTTCAGCAGGCCCTTCAGAGCAACCTCAGCAAGCCAACTTTCGAGACCTGGATCCGCCCTGCCCAGTGCAGCGGATTCCGGGAAGGGACTCTCACATTGCTGGCGCCCAACAGCTTTGCCAGCAATTGGCTGCGCAAGAACTACGCGAGCACCATCGCTGATGTGGCTGGTGAAATCATTGGTCAGCCTGTGACGGTGTCGGTTCTGGCGCGTGATGCCGAGGAACCCCAGGCAGGTTCGACACCTGAAGCTGTCATGCCGGCAGCTTCAGCAGCAGTGGTGCCGTCTCCGCTGGCACCGCCAACCCCTGGGACCAGGACGCCCCGTCGTCTGCCGGGATTGAACATGCGTTACGTGTTCAATCGATTCGTTGTGGGGCCCAACAGCCGCATGGCCCATGCTGCTGCCCTTGCTGTTGCAGAGGCTCCTGGACGAGAATTCAATCCGCTGTTCATCTGTGGAGGTGTCGGCCTCGGCAAGACCCACCTCATGCAGGCCATCGGCCACTACCGCCTCGAGATTGATCCTGAGTCCAAGGTGTTTTATGTCTCCACCGAGACCTTCACCAACGACCTGATCGTGGCAATCCGCAAAGACGGCATGCAGGCCTTTCGCGATCGTTATCGGGCCGCTGATCTCATCCTTGTGGATGACATCCAGTTCATCGAGGGTAAGGAATACACCCAGGAAGAGTTCTTCCATACCTTCAACGCTCTGCACGAGGCAGGCCGACAGATCGTGATCGCCAGCGATCGTCCCCCCAGCCAGATCCCTCGACTGCAGGAACGTCTGATCTCGCGCTTCTCCATGGGTTTGATCGCTGACATCCAGGCCCCGGATCTTGAGACGCGAATGGCGATTCTGCAGAAAAAGGCGGAACAGGAACGTGTTTCCCTGCCCAGGGATCTGATTCAGTACATCTCAGGTCGTTTCACCTCCAACATCCGCGAACTGGAAGGTGCGCTAACGAGGGCGGTCGCTTTCTCCTCAATCACCGGGATGCCAATGACGGTTGAATCCGTTGCGCCCATGCTCGATCCCAGTGGTCAGGGTGTCGATGTCACACCTCAGCAGGTGATCAACAAGGTGTCGGAGGTCTTCGGGGTGACTGCTGATGACATGCGCAGCAGCAGTCGTCGCCGGGCGGTTAGTCAGGCCCGGCAGGTTGGCATGTTCCTGATGCGTCAGGGCACCGGGCTCAGCCTGCCGCGGATTGGTGAAACCTTTGGTGGAAAGGATCACACCACGGTGATGTATGCCATTGAGCAGGTGGAGAAGAAGCTCGGTACTGATCCTCAGCTGGCCAGTCAGGTGCAGAGGGTGCGTGATCTGCTGCAGATCGATTCACGCCGAAAGCGTTGAGGGTTTTCGTTTCGCTGCCTCCATCCTCAGTACACGGGCTCAAAGATTTCCATCTGAACCACGCCCACCATCTGATGGATCGGATTCGGCCCTGCAGGAATGGCCGTCAGCGAAAAGGTGTAGATGTCATCCGGTGGGTTCACGCCTGCCTGAAAGGCGATCGTGACGGTCTCTCCAGGGGGCACCGCTGTGTCGAATCTGATGTCGACAGAGCGTGCGTCATTGCTGAATTCCGCCTTGACTTCAATGGATTTCCCTTCACGACGTGGAGTGCCGATGAAGGCCTTGACCGGCACGGCTCCGTAATAGAAAGCGGCCTGGGCGCCACGGATCTGCTGAAGGTTGATTCCTCCCAGATCGGCACCAGCGCCCTCTGGGAAGTCCAGAGTCACGTAGTAAACGGCGCAGCACTCGAAGGCGTACCACCGGTAGTTGGTGAGTTTTGCCTGCGTCGGCACTGTCACAAAACTGGTTTGGCCATTAATCTCAAGGGCTTTTGCAGTTGATGTTGTGATCAGTACAGCTGCGGCCAGGGTTGAAGTCAGAAGACGCATGGGCGGGGCTTGATTCGTGGATCCTCGTTGCACTGTGCAGTGGTGCAGACAACACCTCTTCATCGTTCAGCTCTTCCCGGTCCAGCCGGCCAGATGAGCGGCAGCTCGCGACTGAGCCAGCCTTCGGGATGCCGGCAGAGCCGGCTCCAGTTGCGAGGAACTGAACGGAGGCAGAGGGCGGGTTCGTAGCCATGCCCCCCAGCGAAACTCGTGATAAGGGATCAGCCGCTGTGGCTTGATCAGACCCTCCTTCTTGAGTTTCCAAACGAGGCTTCGATAGGGATCGTCCTCGAGGCCCAGCAATGACTGGGGCAGCTTGGAGGGTTCCCAGGGCCCATTGCCGCGTCCGTCATGGAGATAGAGCCAGCCCCGATCCTGCAGGGCCAGCAGGGCTGCATGGCGGTTGTCGCTGTCAAGCTCAGCAATCACGTAGCCATAGGTGGTGACATTGGGGTCCATCTCCAGCAGTGCTCTCAGACGGTGGTGTCGATCCACCATCCAGAGCTCTCCGAGGAGGTTGCGTACCAAGGGCACCGGCTTGCCGCGCAGATACTCGAGCCGTTCTTTGCTGCTTTCCTGACTGAAGTCTTTCTGACGACTCCGCACTTCCGCAAGCCCGACGCACATCTGTGTGGGCTGGAGATCTTTCACACTGACTTCGATCAGACTGTGGTCATCGTCATGATCAGGAATCCGGTCGTAGCGAGGCAGATGCACACTGGACTCCAGGTCTCGACGGATCTAACCCTATGCGGATCCCACAAATTGATTGGTTTGCTGATCCTGATCGCACCCTGAGAAGAGCTGCAAACCAGACCCATCAGAATGCCTGGTAGTTGAGCGTCAGTTGCTGTGGACCAGTCGTTTGATCTTGTGGTGCTCGGAGCCGGTTCAGGTGGCCTGGCGGCCGCCAAGCGGGCGGCACGTCATGGTGCTCGCGTGGCCATCGTGGAAGGGGATCGGGTTGGCGGCACCTGCGTGATTAGGGGGTGCGTCCCCAAGAAACTGCTGGTCTACGGATCCCAGATGGCTGAGCAGATGAAGGAGGCCTCCAGTTACGGCGTCCATCCGTCTGAGGTCCGGATTGATTCAGCCCAGTTGCTGGCGAATGTGCGAGCTGAGGTGGATCGCCTCAATGCCATGCATATTGACTTTTTGGCGAAGGCCGAAGTCACTCTGATCAAAGGTTGGGCACGGTTTGAGGATGACCATCACATCCTTGTCTCCGCTGATCCCGGTGGTGCTCCAGAGCAACGCCTGCATGCAGAGAGGGTTCTGATCGGTGTCGGCGGCCGCCCTCAGCGGCCTGATATTCCAGGAGTTGAGTTGGGCTGGGTCAGCGACGACATGTTTCTGCTCGAGCGTTTCCCGGAGCGCATGGTTGTGGTGGGTGCCGGCTTCATCGCCTGCGAATTCGCCGGCATTCTCAGTGGCCTTGGTGTCGAAGTGACACAGCTGGTGCGTCGCGAGCATCTATTGCGCGGTTTTGATGCCGAACTTGCAGCTGTTGTGCAGGAGGGTATGGCTGAGAAAGGTGTGAATGTGCAATTCTCCACAGGCCCTGAAGCGATTGAGGGAAAGCCGGGAGACCTGGTTGTGCAAACCAATCGCGGCGATCGAATCGCCTGCGGAGGGGTGCTGCTGGCTACTGGAAGACGACCCTTTCTGCAGGGTCTCAACCTCGATGCTGCGGGAGTGACGATCCAGGGCAATCGCATTCCCGTTGATGCTGATCAGCGCACCAATGTGCCCCATGTGTTCGCTGTTGGTGATGTGACCGATCGCATCTGCCTCACTCCAGTGGCGATTGATGAAGGTCGCGCCTTCGCAGACAGCGTCTACGGAGACCGTCCGCGACAGGTGGACCATCAATTGGTGGCCAGTGCCGTATTTAGTCAGCCGGAGTTGGCGACGGTGGGATTGTCGGAGGAAGACGCCATCGCCCAATACGGCCCCGATGGGGTGGTGATGTATCGGGCCCGCTTCCGCTCCATGGCTCAGGCCTTACCCAAGCGTGGCCCGCGCTGCCTGCTCAAGCTGGTGCTCGAGGTTGAAACTGAGCGCGTGCTGGGCTGTCACATGGTCGGTGAACATGCTGCAGAGATCATTCAGATGGCGGCGATCGCCGTTGGGATGAGGGCGACCAAGTCAGATTTTGATCGCACGATGGCTCTGCATCCCACAGTCTCGGAAGAATTCGTGACTATGGGCTGATCACGTCAGAACTGATTCAGGATGAGCTGATCAGCTCACAGTGGGAGCCGTCTCTGGATCAGTTCTGAAGTCTCTGATGAAGAGTATCTGCCATTCGTAGTGCCAAGGCGATAGTGGTGAGACCAGGCCCCACGCTTGGGCAACTCGGGAACACACTGCTGTCGGCGATATAGACGTTGTCGAGTTCATGGCACTTTCCTGTTGCATCCACCACCGATGCGACAGGGTCATCCCCCATGCGGCAGGTGCCGCATGCAAAACCCACCACGCTGAGAGGTGCTTCTCCACGAGGATGAACTGGTTCTGACGTCACCACGTTGGTGCCCGGGTCGGCTTCAACGGCCTTGAGAGTGTCGATCCACCGGTAAACCAGTCGATCATGAGCTTCACGGTTGTTGTGGAGATAATTGATGCGGATCTGGTCCTTGTTAAGCCACACCTTGTTCTCCTGATCAGGAAGAACCTCGCTCATGGCCCACCATGCCACTGTGCGGGAAGCAAGGCGCTTGATGCCGAAATTGGGGATTAGTTTGCTGACAAGAGAGAGGACAGGTGGTGATTCAGCAAATAGAGCGTCCTGAAGAACACCTCCAGCAGCTTGAATATGCCCTAATGGAAAACTCACATTTTTGTCTCCCCAGTAGTAGTCGTTCACTCCGTAAGACCGTGCGTAGAGGCCGCTGTTGGGTGCTGCGGAACGTTGCAGGATTGATGTGATTTGAACGTTCATTAGGTTTCTGCCCACCTGGTCCGACTTGTTGCTTAGACCGCGAGGGTGACGTTCATTGCCGGATCGCAGCAGAATGGCAGGTGTGTTGATCGCACCTGCTGCCAGCACGACTAGATCGGAGGAAAACAACCAGATTTCTCCGTCCACATCCGCCTCCACCTTCTTCACCTCACGTCCGCTTGGACTCACATGCAGCCTTAGAGCTTTTGCCTTGTAGCGGATCTCTAGATTGCTGGTATCGGCATTCGCTAGTCCGCAGAGCTCCGCATCACCCACTGGGCTTTCTTCATTGTCTGACCAGCTGAGAGGTAGGTCATAAGGTTGACAACCCTGGCGCAGAAGCCCATCCCGCAGTTCTTCCAGGAATGGCAACACCGGGCGCGGTGAACGTTCAAATCCTTTGCTGCGTGTCGGTTCTGTGGGATCAACGCCAGCTTTGCCATGAACCCGATAAATCGTCTCAGCCTGGTCGTAGTACGGCGCTAAATGGTTGTAATCGAAGGGCCATGCCGGCGAAACTCCCTCTTGCAACGGCAGATCGATGAAATCCTTTTCGCGCATGCGCTCGAGCACGGCTCCCCAGATTTTGGTATTTCCGCCGAGGGCGTAAAAAGTTTGGGGTGAAAAGGGATCCCCATCAGGCCCAAACCAAAGTTCATCTTTGACACGCGGACGCTTTTGCCAACCCGCTTCCACGGCTTCTCCTCGCTCGAGTAAAAGCACACTGCGTCCTTCGCGGCTGAGGGAACCCGCCAGAGTGCCTCCTCCTGCACCACTCCCGATGATGATGATGTCGTAATGGCGGTCGTCGATGATCATGGGTGGCTGATGTCGTTGAGAACTGAGTGATTCAGACGGCGATCAGCTGGTTCGCTGCCACACATAAATCAGCAGATAAAGGATGATCCAAATCACATCCACGAAATGCCAGAACAGGCTCACTGCTGTGACGCCCATATCCCCCTTGGCGTAGTTGTTGGGCCGGAAAGAACGCGCCAGCATCAGGCCCATCAGCAGGATTCCAGTGATCACATGCAGGCCGTGAAAGCCGGTCAGTAAATAAAACGTTCCTCCGAAAACTCCACTGCTTAAACTAAACGCCAGCTCCGACCATTCCACATACTGCCCATAGACGAAGTAGCTGCCCATGGCCATTGTGAGCAGCCACATGGCCCGAAAGCCCCAGAGATTTTCCTTATGCAGATAGCGCTCTGCGAAATAGGCAACAAAGCTGGAGCTCACAAGAATGACTGTATTAATCAAGGGCATTCGTGTCTCGAGGCCTTCGACACCTTCAGGAAGCCATTCAGGACTGGTGATCTTCAGAAGTGAATACCCGACAAAAAATGCCAGGAAGATAATGCTTTCCGAGCAGAGAAAAATGATGAAGCCAGTGAGATTGTGCCCGTCGTGCTTGATATGTCCGGGTACATGATTCAGCGGTAGATCAGCATTGGTGCTTGTCATGGATCAGGCCTCCATCGAACGTCGGACATAGAACTCCTCGTCTTCGACAAGGGGTTTGCCCAGGCCATAGCCATAGGGCTCACTGATCACAGTGGGAATATCGTCCTCGAAATTCTCTGCAGGAGGTGGCGAGGGAAGTAACCACTCCAGGCCAATGGCTCTCCAGGGATTGGCGGGAGCCTTCGCTCCCCTCGCCCAGGAGCTGACGATGTTGAGAATGAAGGGAATGGAGGCTACTCCCAGCATGAATGCACCGATACTGGCAATCACATTCCAGAGGGCGAATTCCGGGTCATAGGAGGCCACTCGACGTGGCATGCCGTAAAGGCCGGCCCAGTGCAACGGAAGCCAGTTGAGGGTTGCGCCAATGAAGGTAAGGGCGAAGTGGATTTTTCCTAGACCTTCGTAGTACATCCGGCCTGTGAATTTTGGGAACCAGTGGTAGATACCGGCGAAGATTCCGAATCCAATCGTGTTGAAGATGATGTAGTGGAAATGGGCGACAACGAAATAGGTGTTGCCGACATGGATGTCGATGGGAACCGTGCCCAGCATGACGCCGGTGATGCCTCCGAAGATGAAATTCACGAGTCCGCCCAGAACAAACAACATTGGAGTGGTGAGACGGATCTTCGCCCCCCAGAGTGTTCCCAGCCAGGCGAACACCTTCACACCGGTGGGAACGGCAATCAGCATGGTCGTGATCATCACCAGATTGCGCATCCACTGCGGTGTTCCCGTATAGAACATGTGATGGACCCAGACAATCAGGCCCAGGAAGGTGATGATGAACGAGGCCAATGCCACGAACTTGTAGCCGAAAAGGGGTTTGCGTGAATAAACCGTGATCAGCTCCGAGAAGATGCCGAACACAGGTAGCACCATTACATAGACCGCAGGATGGGAGTAGAACCAGAAAAAGTGCTGATAAAGCACTGGATCTCCTCCTCCTTCAGGTCGGAAGAAGCTGGTTCCGAAACTGAGGTCGAACAGAAGCATGATGGCGCCTCCCGTTAGTGCCGGGAGACCGATGAGCTGAAGGGTCTGCGCTGCCCATGCCGTCCACACGAACACGGGCATCTTGAAGAAACCCATGCCTGGTGCCCGCATGCGGATGATCGTGGTGACGAAGTTGATGGCACCCATAATCGATGAGACGCCGGAAAGCGCAACGGCCAGGATCCAGAGAAATTCGCCGTTGATCAGGTGACCGAGGGGGTTCTGAATGCTCACTGGTGGATAGGACCACCAACCCGATGAAGCGGGTCCGCCAGGTACGAAGAAGCTGCTCAGCAGCACGAAAGCAAAAACTGGCACCAGCCAGAAGGCAGCAGCATTCAGTTTGGGGAAGGCCATGTCTGGGGCACCGATCATGGTGGGGATCAACAGATTGTTGAATCCGTTCAGGACCGGGAACAGAAACAGGAACAGCATCACCGTTCCGTGCATCGTGTAGAGCCCGTTGTAGACACTGGGATCCACCAGATCCGCCGGCGGAGTGATTAATTCACCACGCATCACCATGGCAAGCAGGCCTCCTACAAGCAGGAAGAAAAGTGCCAGACCGATGTACTGAATCCCGATCACTTTCGCGTCGGTGTTGAAGCTGAAGAAACGCTTCCAGTTGTCGGGAGCGCCTGGGACTGGGTGGGGCGCTTTGAGCACCCTGGGGTCGTATTTGGTGCTGGTCATCGGGATCAGGCGTCGTGGGGCGCTTCGGGGTTACCGGGGTCGTTGACCATCGGTGGAGGGGCAGGGGGAACGGTGGCCCATCCACGGTCGCCGTCCTTGAGACGTTTTTCGTAGAGAGGGGTGCCTGGGCTGAGGCCCTGGACGAGTGGGCGCTTGGCTGTCTTGGTCAGCCAGGAGTCGTACGCCTCTTCCGACTCGACAATCACGTCGGTCTGGTTGTTGGAGAAGTAAGCGCCGCTGAACATGGCGTCGCGGAGTCGGAAGCGACCTTCACGGGTCGGCGTGATGCTGTAGGAGATCACGCTTCCTGGAATGATGTCCTGCTTGAGGCGAAATGCAGGGATGTAGAAGCTGTGAAGAACGTCTTCGGAGATCAACAGGAAGTTGGCTCGCTGATTGAGTGGTAGATGCAGTTCCGAACTGCGCACACCATCGGGGTAGACGAATTCCCACGACCATTGCCTGGATATCACTTCGATCGGTCCGATGTCTCGACGAGCGTCCAGGGTGGCGACAGCATCGGGAGACTGATTGAGAGCTACGTCGTACTTCTGCTTGGGCCCGAGCGAGGCAAGCTTTTCGTTCACATGGATCGAATAGAAGGCCAGCGACATGACAATGACAAAGGGGATCACCGTCCAGGTGATTTCAAGTTTGGGGTTGCCTTCAATCGGAAGCCCATCACTCTCGTCGTACTTCTCAGCGCGACTAAATAACAACGACCAGATAATGAAACCCACACAGCCGACGAAGACGAAGCAGCCGATTCCGACCTCGAGGCTGAAGAGATTATCGACATACGGCGCAGCCGTGGATGCTGGCACTGGAAGCCAGCCATAGGCCCAACGCGACACCTGGAAGCTCAACGCCGCATCCAGCGCTGCAGAAACCAGGATCACGGCTAGCAGCCTGAGCGGAAGGCCTTTTTTTGGACTCTGGCGAGTCGATGTCATGGCAGTGCCTCCTTGAGATCGGCTCCAGCTGCCAGCAACTGATCCGCCGTGATGTGCACACCAAATTCACTGGCGAGCCAGGCACCAAGGCTTCCATGAATACCCATCACCAAAAGGATGACCGCCCCACAGGCGAGATAAAGCCAGGTCACCTGGCGACCAAGGTCCTTGCGCCAGACGAAACGCAGGTATCCGCGCCAGATGGTCATCGCCACGATGATCAGCAGCAGTGCCACCCCTCCGATGGCGTGCCAGAGCATGGTGTCGATGGCGTTCTGGCCAATGACGCTATGAATGCCTGGCAGTGGCACGGCCAGAAGCATTTCAAAGAAGCCTGCGGCCACCGTGAAAAAGGTGATCACGCTGCAGGCCAGCACGTTGTACCAACCCACGTCATGGAAACCGGTTCGTGTCACTGGCAGTGCCAGGAAACGGAACACGCGTTTTTCCAGGGGATAGAACGCACCTGCGAAATCGAACGCGATTCCGATCGCAAACAAGCCGATCGTGAAATGAACCAGGTTCGGGTGAATCGGAATGGTGTAGGGGAGATCGTTGGCGCCGAGCTGATCGACGATCTCGTTGATGGGAGACGGAATCGCCATCATTGGCAACGGGATCGTGGCGTTCATGACACCGCTCCACTGCGGATGGCGTCGACCACTGGCACGGTGTGAAGCCCGTAAACCCAAACGAGCATGTCGCCCAGGTAAACCTGGCAGAACACCAGCGTGGCGAGCACGCCATCAATGACCAGAAATCCTGCTGGCAGACGAGTGGGATCCTTCTGTCTGACGACGTAGCGACATCCAGTGAACAACCCGAGCACACCAGCCAGTGACCAACCGATCGTGCTGTGGTAGTTGAGGATGTCGCGTGCTGCTCCGTAGGGACTGGCCAGACCTGCTTCGATCTGACCGAAGATGATGGCCACAAAGATGGAGACTGTGGCCACCACCAGATTCCAAAAGCTCACCTCGAAGAGGTTGCGCTTTCGTGTAATCACACCAAATAAATCGAACACAACTGTGATCAGCGCCATCGCGATCACGAAATGAACGATGATTGGATGGATGACATCCAGCCAGGGCAGATTTTTATCGTTGAGAGGTGGAAGCAGCTCGAGCATCGGCAAGCCGCGCAACGCTCTCTAAGGATGAACAGCTTTCAGGGTGCAGTCATCCTTTCGTGAACGAATTCTCCTGATGCTGTGACATGTCTCTCAATCCGAGCACTTTCAGCTCAGCTCAGCTCAGCTCAGCTCAGCTCGTTGGGCTCTTTGATCCGCTTGCGTTGTAGTTGTCGCCAGTACAGCCCAGCCTGAACAACAATCACGACAATCACAGCTGGAACCACAACGCAGAGCATCACCAGTCGGAATTCGTCCTGCCAGTTGGGCAGAGTGCGTGGCAGCACCTGATCCACCACATAAAACACATACAGGGCTAGCAGGATTCCACCCTCCAGTCGGGTGATCTGCCCTTTGGTCCAGAAGATCGGCATGCAGGCCAGTGCGGTCAGCACCATCACAGGCATGTCGCGTTGAATCAGCAGGGGACTCACCTGCAGACCACCGGCTCCAGCAGCTGCTAGTGAACTGGCGCCCAGCACGAGCAGCTGGTTCAGCAGGTTGCTGCCAACAACATTGCCAATCGCCAGATCGGTTCGCCCCTTGATTGCAGCCACCAGCGAGGTGATCAGTTCCGGCATCGAGGTGCCGGCGGACACGATCGTGAGTCCGATCACAGCCTCACTCACGCCTAGATAAGCAGCGGCTCCGCTGGCACCGCTGACGAGAACTCGCGATCCCACAACCAGCAGCAACACACCGAGCAGCAGAGACATCACTGCTTTCAGGATGCCGCGCTTGCCCTGGTCGGGGTTCACGTCGGGTTCGGCCCCTTCAACGCCGGCTGGCTCCTCACGGGCTGTGCGGATTTCCCAGATTGAATTGATCAGTAGGGCTAGCAGCAGTGCCACCCCCGACTGCCAGGTCACCCTCCCCGCTGAGGCCATGCCCCAGACCGCCGCAGAAACCGCGATCATCACAGGAACATCCCTGCGGACGAGGCGGCTTTCGACGCGCAGTGGCATCACTACAGCACTGCTGCCAAGCACCACCATCACATTGAAGATGTTGCTGCCCACCACGTTGCTCACCGCCAGGGAATCCAAGCCACGTAGAACGGAACTGATGCTGACGAACAACTCCGGAGCACTGGTTCCGAAAGACACCACCGTCAATCCGATCACCAGTTGAGGGATTCCGAAGATCAACGACAGCGTCACCGCCCCCTGGACGAAGACTTCGCCTCCTGCAAACAACAGGCCGATCCCGATGAGGACCTCCAGGGCGGATGTCAAAAAGTCAGGCATCGTGAGCAGCGGCCTGGCCTCATTGTGCGATGCCAACCAATGCCCATCAGGGAGCGAGGCTGCGTGGATTCAGTCCATTACGCAGACTGGGAATTAGCATTCCGCCACATTCGTTACGGTTTGGCGTGTTCCTGAATCACATCAGCACACGCAACGTCCGCGGGGATGTTTTCGGTGGTGTAACGGCAGCCGTCGTGGCATTGCCGATGGCCCTTGCTTTTGGTGTGGCCTCCGGTGCTGGAGCCGCTGCAGGGCTGTGGGGTGCTGTGATCATTGGCCTGGTGGCATCGCTTTTTGGTGGCACTCCCACGCTGATATCCGAGCCAACCGGTCCCATGACGGTGGTGTTCACCGCCGTGATTCTCAGTTTCACAAGCCAGATTCCCGACAGGGGCACTGCACTAGCGATGGCCTTCACCGTTGTGGTGCTGGCAGGCGTTTTTCAGATTCTGTTCGGTTTCTTCCGTCTGGGCCGATACATCACGATGATGCCCTACACGGTGATCTCGGGCTTCATGTCTGGGATCGGTGTGATTCTGGTCATTCTGCAGCTAGCTCCTTTCCTGGGACAAAGCAGTCCTCCCGGTGGCGTGATTGGGACGCTGAGCGCTCTGCCGCAACTGATCTCGGGCATTCAGCCTCTTGAGCTAGGGCTGGCGGTGATCACTTTGTTGATCCTTTGGTTCACACCCGAGCAGTTGAAGCGGTTCTGTCCTCCTCAATTGCTGGCACTCGTGGTGGGAACTGTGTTGTCGCTCACTCTCTTTGGTGACATTGAACTGCGCAGGATTCCCGAATTCACAGCCGAATTTCCCAGTTTCAATCCCCCGACCTTTTCGGGTGATCAGATCCGTTTGATGGTGGTGAATGGTGCCGTGCTCGGCATGCTGGGATGCATCGATGCCCTGCTCACGTCGGTGGTAGCTGACAGCCTGACTCGCACCGAGCACGATTCCAACAAGGAACTGATTGGCCAAGGCCTCGGCAATGTGATGTCGGGTCTGTTCGGAGGACTGCCAGGAGCGGGCGCCACCATGGGAACCGTGGTCAATATTCAGGCTGGGGGGCGCTCGGCCCTGTCAGGCATCGTCCGGGCCCTGATCCTGATGCTGGTGATTTTGCTGGCAGCGCCGCTGGCAGCACAGATTCCTCTGGCGGTGCTGGCAGGAATCGCTTTGAAGGTGGGCTTTGACATTATTGATTGGAGCTTCCTTCAGCGCGCGCATCACCTTTCGATCAAAGCGGCATGCATCACCTATGGAGTGATTGCGCTCACAGTGCTGGTTGACCTGATCTGGGCAGTATTTATCGGCGTTTTCGTAGCCAATGTGCTCACTATCGAACGGATGACAGCCCTGCAGGCCAGGGGTGTGAAAACCATTAGCACCACAGATGATGACGTTGAATTACCTCAGGATCAGCAAGCACTGCTAGATCAGGCGGCGGGACGTCTGCTGCTGTTCCAGCTCACCGGTCCGATGATTTTCGGTGTGGCCAAGACCATTAGCCGCGAACACAATGCCATCGAAGACTGTGAAGCCGTTCTGTTCGACCTGACCGAGGTCTCCCATCTCGGAGTAACTGCATCACTAGCCCTTGAAAACGCCATCAAGGAAGCTGTTGAAGTGGGCCGCTCTGTTTATCTGGTTGTGATGAACGGCTCAACACGCAATCGCCTCGAAAAGCTCAAGCTGCTTGAGCTTCTGCCCGAGAATCATGTGAGCGAAGATCGGGAAGAGATTCTTCGTCGTGCTGTGGGGGAGCTCCCCGTGCTTCAGGAGGTCTGACTTGGCGGAGGTTCCAACGTCCCTGGTGCTTCGCCGTCCGGATGACTGGCATGTGCACCTCAGGGATGGAGCCATGCTTCGGGCTGTGCTGCCTGCCACAGCCAGAACCTTTGCCCGGGCCATCGTGATGCCCAACCTGCGCCCACCGGTGACATCGGTGGATGCAGCTGAGGCCTACCGCAGCAGGATTCTGGAGGCCCTTCCTGAGGGGATCAGCTTCGAGCCGCTGATGACGGCTTATCTCACGGACGATCTCGATCCTGATGAGCTGGCGAGGGGATTCGCTCAGGATGTGTTCCGAGCGGCCAAGCTCTATCCCGCCAATGCAACCACCAATTCAGCAGCCGGTGTCAGTGATCTGTCCAAGATCTCATCGGTGCTGACCTGCATGGAGGCCATCGACATGCCCCTGCTGATTCACGGTGAGGTCACGGACCCTGATGTTGATGTCTTCGACCGTGAAGCCCTGTTCATCGAACGGCATCTGAAACCATTGCGCCAGCGCCATCCTCAGTTGCGGATCGTGCTGGAGCACATCACCACTGAGGAGTCGGCGACCTACATCCGAGAGGCTTATCAGAGTGGTGATGACCGCATCGCCGCCACAATCACTCCGCATCATCTGCATCTCAACCGCAACGCCATGTTCATGGGCGGGCTGCGCAGTGACTTTTATTGTCTTCCGGTGGTGAAGCGGGAATGCCATCGAAGGGCGTTGGTGAAGGCCGCGACCAGTGGTCTGCCCTGCTTCTTCCTCGGCACGGATTCCGCCCCCCACCCTCGCTCCGGCAAGGAGTCCGCCTGTGGGTGTGCAGGCATCTTCAATGCGCTTCATGCATTGGAGAGTTACGCCGCTGTCTTTGAACAGGCAAGCGCGCTCGACCAGCTCGAGGGCTTTGCCAGCGAGCATGGTCCGCGCTTTTACGGCCTGCCTCTCAACGCCGATACCGTCACGCTGGTTCGACGGCAGCAATCCGTGCCTGCGCGCCTTACTCCACCGAGATTTGCTTGCCTCGGGGATGACGCTCTACCCGACAGTGAGTGGCCTCTTCTTTTCCATGCGGGAGAAGCACTGGAATGGACTGCCGAGTTTCATTGACCATTCGGTTGAGTGCCTTACGTGTTGGTTGTTTTCAGGACACGGTCTTCGGGAGGGACTTGCTTGTTGAGCCGGTGATGCTGATGACTCCACCGACGCAGACAAGGATCGCGCCGACGATGGTTTCGAGCTGAATCGTTTCTTTGAAAAGAACGACTCCGTAGATTGCAGCGAATACAACCGAGATGTACTGGAAAGCTCCAATCTCGTGTGGCTTTGCGAATTGATAGGCCTTGATCAAAAGGAACTGGAATGCCAGTAGACAGAGCCCTGTCCCGAGCATCATCCAATAAGCCCACTCTGGTGCAGAGTTGAATTTTCCGATCGAGATCAGCCCGAGAACGACTACTCCACATAGCAGGAAATAGAACAACTGGGTCAGAGGTGATTCCGTTTTGTCCAGGTGATTGACTGCCAAAAATTCAATAGCTGTCACCAGGCCTGCTCCCAGGGCGACGAGGTTCCCCGGATTGGAAAAAATGCTGGCATCGGGCCTCACGATCACAACAACGCCAACGAAACCGATGATGATGGCGATCCATACCGCTCGGGGTATGTGCTGGTGGAGGAAGAGCAGTGCCAGGATCGGAATAAAAATCGGAGTGGTGTTAACCAGAACATTCGTATCTACAAGTGTGGTGAGCTGGGCTGCTGCAATGAAGAGCAGGAATCCTGTAATGCCTGTAACGGCTCTGAGCAGGTGATAGCGACCTTGTTCCGTTGGGAGGTCTCTACCTTTTCGAAATAAAATTATGGGTAGAAGAAGAATGAATGCGACCAGGAATGTGCCAAATGAGAACATCTCAACCGACAGGCTTTTGTCAACGTATTTGCCAAAGACACTCTGTGTAGTGTTTGCAAGAAAAGCAAGAATAATAAAAATAGTTCCAGTGAGAATTGATCGTCGCATGGGATGCCGTGAAGATGTCTTGACGTTGGGCGTAAGTGGTTGCCTGATGGAATGCTTGGGTTTTGAGAGTTGGCAGTAATTCCGAGATGGATTGCCTCTCCTGCTTCAGTCAGAGGGACGATGATTGATCGTGGTAATGGTTAAAAGTGATCCGCTTGTCGTATTTTTCTTGTTCAACTTTGTCTTTTTGAATCACAGGAAATCCTTTGAACAGTGATCCTCAGGCTTGCCAGCTCCTGTTCGTTGTTTTCGACCAAGCGACGATCAGAGTCCAGGGCTGCTCATCATGATGCCGCCGTCTGCGAACACGCTGGTTGCCGTCATGTAGCTGGCACCGTCACTCGCGAGGAATGCCACTACAGACGCGATTTCATTGGGCTCCGCCATCCGACCAATGGGGATGGCGGCATCGAGTTTGGCGAGCAATTCGGGATTGTTCATGGTGGAGTCGTTGATTGGTGTTGCCACTGCTCCAGGACCCACATTCACAATCGAGACGCCTTTCCCCGCTAGTTCAACTCCTGCTGTACGGGTGAGCATGCGGACGCCTCCCTTGGCGACGCAATAGGGCGTGTTGTCAGGCATGGGCCAGTCTTCATGCACTGAGGAGATATTGATGATGCGCCCACCGCTTCCCTGCGCGATCATCTGCTTTGCGGCGTATTGCGTTGCAAAGAACACGCCACGCAGATTCACATTCAGCACTTTGTCGAAGTCATCGGGAGTTGTGGTGAGGATCGAGGTGCGGGTCTCGATGCCTGCGTTGTTCACCATCACATCAACCTTCCCGAAGGTCTTCACCGCTGTATCGATGAGGCGCTGAAGATCATCCAGTTTTCCAACATCAGCCTGCACGCCAATCGCCTGGCCGCCCAGCTCACCGATTTCCTCGACCAACTCTTCAGTGCGATCAGGGTGGGAGCGGTAATCGATCACCACCTTGGCGCCCAGGGAGCCAATTGCTTCCACGATCGCTTTGCCGATGCCGGAATTGCCTCCGGTTACGACGATCACCTTGTCACGCAGACAGAGGGATGTCATCGCCTTGGGAACCTGAGTGGTCATGACAGTCAGGACAGAACAGCCCTTCAATAGCCGTTTTCTCTGCCCCCGTCAGTGTTCCATGGGCAAACGGCGCTAAGACTTCGTCAGTTGTGTTGATTGATCCATGACTGACATTCATCACGAAGCACCTTCCATCGAAGGAGTGGCCTTCTCGCTGCCCAAGCCCGGCAGTCTTGATCCACTCTTGGACGTGCTGGGTGTGACAGACGAAGGTCAGTCTCAGTTGGCCGGAGACACTCTGCAACGCCGTTTCGGACTCGCCGAGGGCAGAGCTGTGATACGGCATTACAAACTGGGTTGTGAAAAGCTCGACTATGTCTCCTTTGAGTTAGTCGATCCAAATTCCCAAGTCGATCCGGGACCGTCCAACACCCTCTGGTTTCAGCATGTGGCCATTGTGGTGAGCGATATGAATCGTGCTGCGGAGCGGTTGATGCCCCACGTCGTTCCGATTTCTGAGTCACCGCAGTGGTTGCCGAACGGTGTTGCAGCATGGAAGTTCCGCAACGCTGCTGGTCATGCCATGGAGCTGCTGTGGTTCCCGCCGGATCAGGGACATCCGCGCTGGCATCAGCCTGAGCCGAAATTGTTTCAGGGGCTTGATCACAGTGCCATTGCGATCAGCGACAGTGATCGGAGCCTGGCTTTCTATGGTGTTGAGCTTGGCTTGGAACTGCGCTACGCCACGCTGAATAGAGGCGTTGAACAGGAACGTTTGGACGCTCTCGTTAATGCCAGGGTTGCGATTCATGGTGTGAGTGGATCATCACCCTGTGGTGTGGAGTTTTTGCGTTATCTCAATCCACCACCGCAGCAACCCACCGCCGCTTCATTGAAACCGCAGGATGCGCTGTATGCGCAAATCCTGATGCATGCTCCTGGAGCTGGCACCGGTCGCCTGCAATGCGATCCAGATGGCCACAGGATCTGGATCCACTCTTAAGCCAATCCTCAAATTTCATCGGCCTCATAGTTTCTAGCGTTTAGAAAATGCTCGATAAGCGGTGGACCTCATTTCCCTGATTGCTCCCCCGTCACCCGACGGATTGGCCGCTGGAGGGCTACTCATCCTGAGGCTGTTTACCGGTTTTGTTTTCATCCGCCATGGCTGGCCCAAGTTGACCAACCTTGGGATTTGGGCCAATGCCATGAAAACACCGGCCTGGCTTTGTTTCCTTTCTGCCTTTTCGATGTGGGCGGGGGGAATTGCTTTGATCTTCGGCGTGCTGACGCCGCTCGCCGCAGTGGCCATTGCCGTGTCGATGCTCTACGCCATGGTGCTGGAGATCAGCAATGGCTTTCCCTTCATTGCCCCAGACCCATTCCAGATTCCTGATGGTGACTATGCCGGCCCGATGGGAACAGGAGAACCCCCGAGTTGGGAGAAAGCTGCTATGTACGTGGTGATGTGTCTAGTGCTCATCACCGCGGGTGGCGGACCTTACAGCTTGGATTTGATCTTGATTGCTCCTCGCTTACAGACATTGCTGGGCTGATCAGCCCAGCCTCTCCTTGAGGTGATCCGCGACCCGGATGGCATTGGCAATGGCGGTGAGTGATGGATTCACCGCTGAGCTGCTGGGAAAGAAGCTGGTGTCAACGACATAGAGATTGTCAACATCGTGCGTGCGACAGTTGGTATCCAGCACCGAAGTCGCTGGGTCTTCTCCGAAACGGCAGGTTCCAGACTGGTGTCCCACTGCCGCAATGTCCATGGAGGATGCGAAGTAAACCTGCCGTTCAGCCAAGTGATTCTTCAGATAAAGCTTGTCGAGTAGGCCTTCCAGTCGGTTGACCAGTTCCTGGGAGGCTTTGTTGTTGGTGGGTGTATAGCTGAGTTTGATCTGACCATCCTGATTCACTGTGACGCGGTTGTCGGGTCGTGGCAGATCTTCGGTTTGAAGCCAGAAATCAATGGAGTGTTCCGCGATTCGGTCCATGCCCCAGGTGGGTGCAGGTGCGGTGAGTAGTGGTTTGTAACCCTTCATCATTGCCCCATTGGTTTTCCCCGTCATTTGCAAATTGCCCATGGGGAAGTCGAAGTCTTTGTCTCCGAAATACCAGTCATGAACTGCCACCGTCTTTTGGAAGACCGTGGTATTGGGCTCATGGGCAAGAGCTACCACTGCCTTGCAGTTGTGATACATATAATTCCGGCCCACCTGGTCGGAACTGTTGGCCAGTCCCTTGGGGTGAGAGTCGTTAGCCGACATCAGCAGCAATCGTGCTGAATTGGCGGCTCCTGCGGAGACCACCACAATGTCACCTTTGAAGCGCCGTTGCTCACCCTGGTGGTTCACCACCACTTCCGTCACCTGTCTGCCGCTGCTGTCGGTGTTGAGCCTGAGCACTTCTGCTTCTGTGAGCAGCATGACGTTGTCATGGTCGAGGGCAGGTCGCACCCCCATTACTTCAGCGTCACCCTTGGCATGTACCAGACAAGGGAAGCCATCGCAGCGGTTGCAGCGCACACAGTCGCTAAAGGCTGGATTGACCTCGTTGAGGGCGACTCCTGTCGGGGCGTGAAATGGATGCAAGCCTGCGGAGCGCAGGTCGTTGACCAGCTTCTGCATGCGCGGTTCATGGCTGATTGGCGCGTAGGGGTAGGAAGAGGAGGCCGGTGGCTCGGTCGGATCCTCGCCACGCAGTCCATGCACGTGGTACCACTCCTCTGCTTTGCGGTAATACGGCTCGAAAACGTCGTACTTGACTGGCCATTCCGGTGATTCGCCATCCACATGAATCACCGACTCGAAGTCGCGTTCTCTTAGGCGAAAGTGGGCAGCTCCGTACATCTTTGAAGCGCCGCCAACAAAATAGTGGCTCCCAGGCTGGAAGCTCTTGCCGTGTTTATCCAGCCAGTGATCAGTGGAGACATAACGATCTTTCTGGAACACCTCCGCCGGGTCCCAGTTCTGTGGCTCCCGCGGTAGCCAGCCCCCACGCTCCAGGATCAAAATCGAATATCCAGAACTGGCGAGTGCACGGGCCAGTGAGCCACCGCCGGCGCCACTGCCGATGATCACCACGTCAAAGTGGTCAGCATTCGGTTCAATCGGTGTATGGCGATTGGCGGCGAGGGTGACGTGATCCATCAACGGGGCCTAACGCACTAATTGCAAGCTAGGGAGATCATCCCTTCCCGTCACCGCCAACGTTGTAGTTGAGTAATCATTTTGGCGACAACGGCGGTCCAACCTGTCTGGTGACTAGCGCCTACGCCAGCACCATTGCAGCCATTGAAGTACTCATTGAACTGAAAAAGATCGCGCCAAGCAGCGTTGTTCTGGAACAGGTCCACGTCTCCGTTGAAGGCGCGTCGACCCGATTCATCTCGTCGGAAGATTCCGACCAATCGATGCTCCAGTTCTAGCGAGATCTGCCAGAGGTTCAGTTCACGGCCTGAACCGGTTGGAAACTCCATCTTGAATTCGTCACCGAGAACGTGACCGAACTTCTGCAGCGCCTCAATTAGCAGATAGTTAATCGGCATCCATACCGGACCTCGCCAGTTGGAGTTGCCGCCAAACATGGCAACAGGGCTATCGGCAGGACTGAAGCTAATCGTGGCGTAGTCGTCACCCTGTTGATAGGAATATGGGGCCTTCTGGTACACCTTGGACAGACTGCGGATGCCGTAAGGGGATAGAAACTCCTCTTCGTCGAAGACCCGGGTGAGAATCCGACGCAGTCGATCAGGAGGCACGATTGAGTACAGAACGCGATCGTGATGCCATGTTCCGAGATGGCTAATCGCATCGAAAGGCGCTCCGCGATCTTCGCCCAGTTCATTGAGATACCTGCGCACATCGAGGGATGGGATCTCGCCCACTGTCGCGGCATCGAACGTGGCGACTGCAAGCAGCGGAATCAGCCCGCTCAGAGAGCGTGTACGGAGGTAATCAGTGCTTCCGTCCGGCCGCTTGAGCACGTCGTAATAGAACCCATCCTCTTCGTCCCAGTTGACGTAGCCACGCCCTGTGGGACTGTTCAAGGCGTACGTGAGACGACTGAAGTCAGCGACGAAACGTTCGCATAGGCTTTCGTATTCCTCTCTGTCTTCGGAAAGCAGAACGCATGTCTCCAGCATGTTCAGGCTGAGCATGCCCATCCAGGCCGTACCGTCTGACTGTTCGATGCGGCTTCCGTCCTTCAGCGGATAACGGCGATCGAAAATCGCGATGTTGTCGAGTCCAAGGAAGCCACCTTCGAACAGGCTGTCGCCATTGCGATCGGTACGGTTAGCCCACCAGCCGTATTCCAGCAGAAGTTCGCGGAGGCTGGCACGCAGAAACGGATAATCCTTGCGGCCGTAGCAGCGCTCGGTGATTAAGAAGATGCGCAGTGCTGCCCAGGCTCCGATCGGTGGATTGGCGTCGGAGAGTGCCCATTCATAGGCCGGGGACTGGCCATTGTTTGCGGTGTAGGAGGCCTGGCGCAGCATGCGTGACTGACGCTTGGCTTCACCCGGGTCAAGCTCTGCAAAAGCCACGGCATGGAACATCAGATCCCACTGGCAGAAGTAGGGATACTCCCAGCAATCGGGCATGGAGATGATGTTGCGAGCTCGCATGCTGCGCCAATAGGCGTTTTCGGTATGCCACCGCTCTTCTGGTGGTTTGGCTGAATTGCTGTCGCCTCGTAGCCAGCGGGCCACATACCAGTCGTAGTACTTGCGACACCAAAACAGACCAGCTGCCGCAGCGGCATGAATGGCTCGGTCTTCATCGTTCAGGCCTGGGGCCACCCATTGAAGGTGGTCTTGCCAGTCTTGACGTCTCTGCTCAATAAGGGCGGTTGTCGCGGCGGGTTCGATGCTGCCCTCAATCTTGTTCCCGTCTGGGTCACGTCGACAGAGTCTGAGATCCACTTGCCAAACCTCGCCGGGATCGAGATTGCGCTGCAGGAGGAGAGCAGCCTTGCTTCCGGTCTGATCCGGATTTACGGCATCGACCTTTCCCTCGATCAGATACCGGTGAAAGGCATCTTTCACGTAGGGCTGCTTCAAAGGCTGGTTGTAAAGCCGCAGGGTGTTGGTTTCGTTCTCGGTGAACAGCCAGGCCCCTTGTTCGCTGCAACTCAGGCTGTAGGAGCCCAGTCCCTCAACAGCACTGCTCACGAGCCGATCGTCCTTCACGCATAGCGAGGGGGTGCTGCCGTCGTTCTCCCTGTTCTCACCCCAGCACCACGTGTTGCGAAACCAAAGGGTGGGAAGCAGGTGGAGTGCAGCCTTGTCTGGTCCACGGTTGGTGAGGGTCAAACGGATGACTACATCTTCCGGCGAGGCTTTGGCGTACTCCACCTCCAAATCGAAGAACCGATTGTCATCAAAAATTCCGGTGTGAACCAGCTCGAATTCGTTCTCGTTTCGACCGCGGCGACGGTTTTCGTCTCTCAGTTGCTGGTAAGGGAAGCTTTTCTGGGGGTACCGATACAACGCTTTGGCATAACTTCCTGTAGGCGTTCCGGCCAGGTGGTACATCATGTCCTTGATGTCTTCACCGTGGTTGCCCTCAGGATTGCCGAGACCGAAGAGGCGTTCCTTCAGAACAGGGTCTTTTCCGTTCCAAAGGGTCGGAGCGAAGCAGAGGAGACCCTGCTCATCACTGATCCCGAGCAGGCCGTCCTCGCCCCAGCGGTAAGTGCGCAAATGGCTGTGGTCGAAAGGGAACGATTCCCAGGCATTGCCATCTGCCGAGTAGTCCTCTCGAACGGTGCCCCACTGCCTGTCGCTGAGATAGGTGCCCCATCGATCCCAGGGTTGATGCCCATTGTCACGCTCGCGGCAACGAATGAGTTCTGCAGGTTCCTCGCCCAGCTGTGCGTTGGAGATCACCGAAGTTGACATGAACGAAACACCCTCATGTTTCTGAAGTTAATAAGGGTGATCTGGAATGCCCATGACGAAAAGGCTTGTATCAGTGCTGGTGGTGGGGGCGGGGGGACTTGAACCCCCACAGGATTTTCATCCCAAACGATTTTAAGTCGCGTGCGTCTACCGATTCCGCCACGCCCCCAGGACCACCGGCACCGTGATGGCATTCTAGATTCCACCTAGATGGCCCATGACGCAGACGATGGAGACTCTCCTCAACGCGGTTTCCCTGGACACCTTGCTCGTGATCGGTGCCTATGTGGTTCTGGGTGGTGCCTATCTCGTGGTGGTCCCTCTCCTTCTCTACGCATGGATGACTCGTCGCTGGACTGTGATGGGTAAATATGAGCGTTTAGGGATTTATGCCCTAGTGTTCCTGTTTTTTCCAGGTCTGATTGTTTTTGCTCCATTCCTGAATCTCCGCTTTAGCGGTCAGGGTGAGGTCTGATCGTTGACGCGTGCCGGAGTCCTGAAACTTGGCCTTGGTCTTCTGCTAACTGGTGGTTTGGGCTACTGGCTTTTTGAAGCTCTCGGGCTTGAAGGATTTTCTGCGGGTATTGCCGCCGAGGCCCTTCTGGTAGTGATTGTGGTCATCTGGACTAGCTCCTATCTGTTGAGAGTGGTCACTGGTCGCATGACTTATATGCAGCAACGCCGTCGTTATCGCAGCGGTTATGACCAGCTCACGGCTCAGGAGCTTCAGGAGCGGTTCGATGCCATGACGCCGGAGCAGCAGCAAGCACTGATGGCCTCCATTGCCGAGGAAGAGACCACTCAGGCGTCTGAGTAGTTTCAGCCGACCTCTAGGCTCCCCTTCATCACAGTTTCAGAATCCGTGACAGAGCAGTCTTCACGCATTGCAGAGGTCTTTGTGAAGACCGCCCGTGAGCAGCGTCTGGCACTGATGCCTTTTGTGATGGCAGGTGATCCTGATCTTCAGAGCACGGCTGATGTGTTGCTCAGTCTTCAGAATCATGGAGCTGATGTGGTGGAGCTTGGAATTCCTTACAGCGATCCTCTTGCCGATGGACCAGTGATCCAGGCCGCGGCTCACCGAGCTCTTGAACAACTCACCACACCGGCAAAGGTGTTGGAAATGTTGGGTGGATTGCGTGATCAACTCACCATGCCAGTTGTGCTATTCACCTACAGCAACCCATTGCTTAATCGAGGACCAGAACGTTTTTTTTCAGAAGCTGCCGCCGCAGGTGTTTCCGGTTTGGTTGTCCCTGATCTTCCCCTTGAGGAAGCGGAACGTTTGTCTCCACTTGCAGCACAACATGGTCTTGATCTTGTTCTGCTGGTTGCTCCAACCACGCCTGAACAGCGCATGCAGCGAATTGCTGCTTCCAGTCGTGGTTTCACCTATCTGGTCTCTGTGACCGGTGTCACCGGAGAACGCTCAAGTCTTCAAGAACGTGTCGGACAATTAGTTACTTCTCTGAAGCGATGTAACGCTGGTCCAGTTGCAGTGGGATTTGGAATCTCAGGCCCTGAGCAGGTCCGTCAGGTGCGGGCATGGGGTGCCGATGGAGCGATTGTTGGCAGTGCTCTGGTTAAAAGAATCGCCGCTGCCCAACAAGGGTGCGCAGCGGCGGAAGCAGGTGAATTTTGCCGAGAACTACGTGCCGCAGCTGGCTGAAGATCACTCTTCGTCTTCGTCAGTGCCACCAACGGGAACGAGGCGGATCTGTTTACGCCCAAGCTTGATCTCGAATTCATCGCCAGGCTTGAGATCCAGCATGGCGGTGTAAGCCTTGCCGATCAACAGATTGCCGTTTCCTTGAACGGTTGCCACGTAGGAAAGCTTGCGACCACCCTTGCCAATACCAGCGGAACCACCACCAAGTTCGATGCCCTTAGCGTTGAGAAGAGCTTCGTAAAAAGCAGTGAAATTAACGCGATCAGAACCATCCTTCTTTTTCGAGACATAGCCACAGGCAGTAGCTAGGTCTGTCTTGGAGACGTCACCTAAATCCTTTACCTTCGCAAGGAGTTCAGCACCAGTGAGCATCATCATAAAAATAATCTACCTTCTGAACATAGCGCTTAATGTGCAGTATGCGTCAACCTTACGGCGCAGATTTTTTTAACCGGAGGTGAATCTATGGCCCGCTTCGTTCTCTGGGGGACTTATTGCGACAATGCACTGGAAAAAAGAGCTCCGTTTCGCGATGAGCATCTCGAGCGGCTTAAAGCCCTCAAGGAAAGTGGGACATTGATCACCCTTGGTCCGACTGTTGGCAGTACACACGTTTTTGCAGTCTTTGAGTCCGACAGTGAATCAACAGTGCGCGCTCTGCTTGAAGCAGATGTCTATTGGCAAGAAGGAATCTGGACGCGCCTGGATGTTTATCCCTGGATCCAGGCATTCTGAGCCTGCTGCCAGACCCACTCGGCAACCACGATGTCATTCCCTGCTCCGAGAGCATCGGCATAACCGCTCATTTGTCCGATTCCTTCACGGGCAATCTGTGCGATCGCTTGAGCGTTGTTGAGCTCTCGTTTCTCGAGGGCCTTGAGTTTCAGTGTTCGTCCTCGACGAATGATATTTCCGCCGTTGGGATGACATCCAGCGCAATGCAGATCAAACAGTTGCGCTCCTGATCCGCTAAGCCCCCAGGCGTTTGAACTCTGCCAGAACAGTGTGATCAGCATCAGCGCCCCTGCTAGCAGAGTCTTCATCACCAAATAGCAGGTGATGTCAGTCTGCCTTGGTGCAAGTCACTGGTTGGATCTGAAACTGTGGGTTGTCAGGATCACAGCAGTTGTTTCTGATCTGATGGCGGAAGAGGATCTGCAGCATTTTTTGTTGAAGGTTCAACAGCTCAACGCATTGGTCAGCAGTCTTGATGCTGATCCGGACCGTCGTCGACAGTTGGCCGCATGCTCAACTCACAATGCCGTTGTGCGGCTGGCCAAATTATGGGGGTATTCCATCGGTCGCCGCTGGGGAGAGCCGAGTGTTGAGGCACCAGGTTTATCCAATCTGCTGGCAGAGGCGCCTGCCGCTTCAGGCCATGAAACCGAAGAGGAGTTGTGTTCAGGCAGGGATTGGAGACTGATCAGGATCAGCTCCAACGGATCGTGTAGCCCGGAGGGTTTCTGGTACCAGCAGAAAGAGCATGAGTGGCTCACCCTTTTGAAGGGCAGCGCAACCATCCGACTTGAAGATCCAGAGGGATGGGTTGAACTCAGCGTGGGGGATCAGCTGATGTTGCCAGCCGGTCGACGTCATCGGGTTGAGAGGACGGATGCTGATCCTGGAACGGTATGGCTCGCTCTCTACTGGAATGAGAGTCCAAGCGAGCATCCGGTTCAGCCGATCGTTTAACCAGCCAGTAAGCCCCCGCTAAAGCGATGGCGGAGACGCCGAGACCGATCAAAAGCTGAGGTTTGTCTTCTGCACCTTTCGGGAGAACAATCACCTTCCTGGCTACGGCTGTGAGTGCTGTGACCAGCACCAGTTCGATTTGGACGACGTGGCGACGCAGATAACTAGTGATGTTCTGCAGCACTTCAAGGGCGACCAGCACTGTCAGCAGATCGCCAAGGATGCGAATCAGACCATCACCCAGCCAGTAGGAATCCTGTTCATTGGTGATCAGAGACAGAGCCACGCGGATTGTGAGCTGCACAATCGACGCAGCGATCACAACAGCCGTGATCGCGGTGAGCAGGATGGCGACCTGCTTTTCACCCGCATCAACCCATTGCAGGAAACTTCGGCGTTTGCGACGGGACTGAATCACTGTGATCAGTTGCTGCTGAATGGGTTGAAGAAGGGTTTGGCAGGTGTGTCGCCAGGGGGGTTCTCGATCTTGGTGTTACAGGTGATCGATCCATCAGCCCCTTCAACGCAGTCGGTGGGAACCACGGTGCTCTGTTCGCCAGTACGGCTGTTGGGGCCTAGCAGCCAGACCTCTGATTGAGCCATCACGCCCTGAGGGAGCATCACGCTGACAGCGGTGAGGAAGCTGACGCCGAGAAGTCTTTGCGGGACGGATGCCATGAAGAATCAGACAGATACCTCCATGTTGCCTGCGATCGTGTTCAGCCGGTGCAGTCGTCTCTAATTTCTCTCAGCAAAAGATCCAACTGACCGAAGGGATCGGCACTGTTCTGAGAGGTGTTGGCGCCTGAATCCTCAAGCGCAGGTGCTCCGGGATTGGCTGCCCATTCGGCTTCGATGGAGCAGAGCCTGGCTGCAAGACGAGGCATGCCTCCAAGCACATGCTCACGCTCCAGGACCTCCATCAGGGCTGGCATGCGAGTGGATGTGGCTCTGAGGCTGCGGCGCAGGTCCGACTGGGTGCGTCCTTGCTGCTTGAGCCAGTCCTTCAGCAATGCAGCAAGGTCATCCTCCAAATCTCTTGACCAGCGGGTCATGGGCGGTGGATTGGGAACCATTGATCCAGTCTGCGTTGCGCCCGTTGCCTGATCTCTGGAGTGATGTGATTCCTGCATAGACCCATGACGGCTGTGAGGGCCACCAGGTCATCACTAAAACCTGCCACAGGCAACAGGTCAGGGATGAGGTCGGTAGGGACCAGAAGATAGGTGAGGGCTGCTAGCAGGGTGAACCTTGCTTGAGGCGGCGTTGCCGGATCAAGCATCATCTCCAGTGCTTCCAGGGCTGGGCGAGCAATGGATCTTCCAGCCCGCTTCAGCAGTTGTCGGAATGCAGATTCATCAATGACTTCGCTATCGAGCACTTCTGCATCCAGCACCTCCCCGTTGAACCCTGTGTTGAACTCCGTGGTGCCTGAAGAGGAGCTCGAGGTCATGGCGAAGGCAACAAATCGGACACGTATAACAGTTTCACCCCTTTGAGTTGATCTGCCAGGAGGAGAGCCGAATCCACTGGGGGTGGGTTCCCGCTTAGACGCTCATCTCAACTAAGCCGTGTTGGATGCCGGTCTTGCGCAATTTGCGCAAAGCACGTTGCACCACTTGGCGACAGTATTCACGGCTGCAGTTCATATGCCTGGCTACTTCGGCAAGTGTGCGCCATTCATGGCTGCCGTCGAGGCCAAATCGCAGCATCACCACTGTCCGTTCTTTAGGCGTGAGATTGGATTTGTCCAGCAGCTTCCAGGCCGAAGCAGTCCTTTCTGCGATTTCCGCCCGTTCCATCGGTGGAATTTCATCACTGGGGAGAACATCGACCAGTTCTGAAGGATCTGATTTTGATTTCACGACCCCCTGAAGGCTGACCGTCACACTGCGTAATTCACAACCGAGCAGATCTTCTACCTCGCTGAGGGAAATTTGCATCGACTCTGCAAGTTGTTCCGAGGTTGGAGGCAAGCCATTGCTCTGCATCAGTCGAGCTTTGGCAGCACGCAGTTTGGTGAGTTTTTCATTCACATTCACGGGAATACGAATGGTGCGGCTCTGCGTTGAGAGAGCACGGTTCAGACCTTGCCGTATCCACCAGTAGGCGTAGGTGGAAAAACGGTGGCCGCGAGTTGGGTCGTATTTCTCGACGGCGCGTGTAAGTCCAAGGGTGCCTTCTTGAATCAGGTCCAGCAGGTCAAGCCCCTTGCCCTGGTAACGCTTTGCAAGATTCACCACCAACCTCAGGTTGGAGGTGATCATCTGATTCTTGGCCCTTTCTCCTCGTTTAATCGTGCGCTTCTCTTCATCGTTATAAACACATGCTTCTCCACTTCCACCCGCAAGCTGACAGCGCTCGTTCAGAGCGACCATGGCCTGTACTTTGCGACCCATGGTTAACTCCTGTTCAGGAGTCAGTAGTTGATGTCTGCCGATTTCGCCCAGAAATGCACTTAGTGAACTCACCATCACATGTATGCCAGAGTTCTTTGAACCTAGGGCGAATGGCTTTTTATCTGGCGCGTGTAATGAAGACTGCGGAATTCATATTTCAGACGTAATTCTGAATTTGTACCGAATTCAAGTTTTGTTCATAGTGTGATTCGTTTCGCTTCATATTTGAGTTGTTTTGATTGCCCGGGCCTTCCACATGAAAGCAGCGGAGGTTTCCTCTCAGCCGCTACTGTCGCCAGCAACAAATGATTCGCCCCCATGTTGCTGGCCACTGTGCTGACTCCTGAGATTGCCAAGAGTGCTGGAGTGGCCTACGTCCATTACCTGAGCTTCATGCTCTGCTTCGCGGCCCTGGTGGTGGAGCGGCGGCTGATTCGTCCGGATCCCGATCGCAGGACCGCCACGGCCATGGTGATCACCGACATCATTTATGGAATTGCGGCGCTCGCTCTGCTGGTCAGCGGAATTCTGCGGGTGCTCTACTTCGGGCAGGGCAGCGACTTCTACACAGAAAATCCACTGTTCTGGTGGAAAGTCGGTCTTTATCTGAGTGTCGGAGGGCTTTCGCTCTATCCCACGGTCACTTACATCCTCTGGGCGATTCCGCTGCGTAAGGGTGAGTTACCCAAAGTGGGCCAAGCACTGGCAACGCGTCTGGGCTGGATCATCAATGTGGAGCTTGTTGGATTTGCCCTGGTTCCGATGCTCGCCACACTGATGGCTAGGGGTGTTGGTCTTTCCGCTGCCTAAGTAACCAGTCCAATGCTTGATGACCCCTGTCCCCCGGTTCAGCAGGTTCGCAGGCTCGAGGGTCAGCCCTTCACTGCAGCAGCAGCTCAAACAGCTCCTGGATACGGGGCGCGTTTGGCGACCACGGCTTTCGGGATTCCGTCCCTACCTCGGTGGTGTGTCTGGGTCGAGCCTGCTGCTGCAGCTGAGGCGGATCGATGGGAGCGACGCTGGCTGAATGCCGTCAATGCCGCTTTGCAGGATTGGATGCCTCTGTTGCCGATTCTGCGTGTGAGTGATCCCAACCGGGCTCACATCAGGATCGAACGGCGTCGACCGCCTCGGCGTCAGCTGGCGGGGGGCTGGCGAGCCAGTAATGGTCGTGCCGTGCTGCAGCTGCTGGAGGTCCGTCGCTCAGACGTCTGGCGACTGGAACCAGGGGTGACCGTGCTTGTGTCACCGGAGCTGAGGGCAGAGGCCTTGCAAGCCACCGCATTGCATGAGCTGGGCCATGCCTTTGGTCTCTGGGGGCACAGCGATGATCCTGCTGATGCCCTTGCACCGGTGCAAGGAGCCTCGCCGGTGCTCGCTCCCTCTGTCGGGGATCGACGCACCCTGGACTGGTTGCGCGCTCAGCCCACCCGCTTTGGTGAGCCGTTGAATCCTGCCGACACCGCAGCTCAGTGATGGCTATTTTGACGCTCGCTTCAAGCTTCTGACAGGCCGCTGAAAACTCGGCATGCTTCCTCCAGTGAACGATGAATGGCCTTGAGGATTGCAAGCTTGCTGCGCTCAGGCAGCCTGATGCATTCATTGTCTATGGGGGTTGTACTCGTTGTGCTCGCCGGGTGCGGTCAGTCGGGTCCCCTCTCGCAGGAAGAGCGTGCCTCCAAAGACAGCATCAACATTCAGCTGGATGCGACAGACCCTTCCGCGAGCACAGGAGAGCTGAATCAGGGGGGTGAATCCCTTCGTTTCAAGGTGGGGTATGGCCGCAACGGCATTGCCTGCGCTGGATCAACGTTCGAGGAAGGTTGGACTCCGCTGGGCACCTTTCGCGTGAATGCGATTCTGAGCGAGGATCGTTTTGTGATGGATCCTTCTCTAGTCAAGGAGTCCGGAAAGACTGAGGCCTATCTGCGCGAGAACCTGTTTCGCAACATGAGTTCCATCGATTTCAAGGGCGATGGGGAAACAGGTGAGTACGGCAAGGGTTACATCAGCCTGGCGCCCGTGCCTGCGACGCCCCAGCCATTCCGCTTCAACACCTACGACGGCAAATTCCGCTGGTACAGCTTCGCCATTCATGGCACCAACGATCCCAGCCGGGTGGGACAGTCGATCACTGGTGGCTGCATCAACGTCGATCAGAACGTGATGAGTGACCTACTCAAAACAGTGCAGCTTGGAGATGAAGTGGTAATCAATTCTGATTCTCCTTGTGCACCTTAATGATCAGATAGTACTAGCTAGTTGGTCGAATGTATGTTTTTTGCTCAATTAAAATAAAAAGCATTGGCAATTAAATTTGAGCCCTCAATGCTGTTCAAGGCTTCACGGTAGCCATTGAAATTGTTTTCGTATTGATCGAGGATATTGTTGTTGAATGCGATGAGGTTTGAGGAAGGATTGCTGAAGATGAATAGATTCAGTGTTCCGTTGATGTTTTCGGGGAGGTCGAACGTGCGATTGCTATTTGTTGTGACATTGATGGTGCGTTGTTCAATTCTCCAATTATCATCATTTGACTCATAAACCCAGTTGGGCTCGGTTGATATACCGGTGAGAGAGTCTCGTTTGAATACAACGGCACTGGGCTGAATAAAACCGTCGGGAATAATTGGATTCGGGTAGGCATCGTCCTTTGCCAGCGATGTGCCATTTATGCCGATGCCAAACAGCATCGTGACGTTAGAAGGAAGCCTTATTCTGCTGCCATCGTCGAGTGCAACGCTCACCCAGTCGGATGGTCCGCTTGAAGTATTGATAAATGCTGAAATCTCAAAATTATTTTTTAGGCCAGATTCGCTTTCTAAGGCTGATAGGCCATAGGCAATGGAAGAGTTGTCGATGTAAGCACCGTCCATCGTTCTGGAGAGCCCTTCGCGTTTGGCGAAGCGATGACCTTCCTCTTCAGTTCTTTCTCTAGGTGTACGTTCAAAGTCGAGAATTCGTCCATTTGAGAAGCCAACTAATGGCGCCAGTTTATTGGTGTTGCCAGCGGCGTCTGAATTTGAATCAATTGCTAAAGCTGCGGAAGAAAAAACCGATGGACTTGTCAGTGGAAGTTGGCTCGAATCACCCTCGGTGTCGATTTGTATGCTTGAGCGCCGTAATCCGCGGACAGAATTGTAGTCAATTCGTGTGTTAATGCCTCCTGGTATTCGATAAGCCGAATTTGTTTCTGTTTGTCCATTGAGTTCAAGCGATAGGGGGACTATCTGTGCTTCATTTGGTAAATGGGAAGAGTAAGCGGCTGCTTCGATATTGTTTAATGGTCTGAAGCGGCCGCTTCGAGCAACAACCATCGGCTGCGGTGGCAGAGTCCTGTCAAAAATGCTTCTAGCCTTGATGGCGCCCAAGCCCGTAGCGAACACAAGTTGCTTGTTTTGTGCCCAATTCATCAGACTGCCGGGCACGAAATTGCTGTCAGGTATGTCTTTTGCGGGCGTGTAGACAAGGTCTTGCACTAACTTATTCCAATTGAAATTGAATCCAACTGAAGCCGAGAATAAAGGTCGTTCTTCGTTGAATTCTCCGAATCGGGGAAGTGTCTCGAATGCTTCCCTGACATTTCCTAGATAGCCTGAGTTGGTGATGCTGCTGGTGCCTGATTTTGTTTTAAACGTGGTATTGATGGAGTTCGAGCTGGCGAGTGTCGTCAGTGCCCAGGTTCCACCTGAATTGGCAGAAATAGTATCTATGTTGGCAAAAAGGTTATCCAGGTCTCTGGTCAGGCCTCGCTGCTCAAGAGCGTCTAGGGCTCCGGCCGTCATTCCATAAATTGCACTCAGACTGTTCCAGCCGCCACCACTGAAGGTTGCGAGTTTCTGGCTCATCTGATGTCAACGCATCTATTGATTTAAGGATATCTCTGGATTTTTTGTTTTAATCTTGTGTGTTCAATTCTGCATATTGCCGTGAATCTCGAGTTTGTTATTTTCTGGTGATCCAACGATCGGACCCCTCGGTTGCTTTGTGGGGAGGTTGATGGTTTCTGTTGTTTTCCAGAGATCTGATTTTTCTTGTGAATTCATGCCGCTAGAAAGCTTCGCTAGTTGATGCCCGCGCCCCCAGTTCCCGGGATCCAAATCATTGCCTCCGATTCTGTATGTTTGTTGGATTTTGGTGAGCTGCGAATAATCTCTGCTTGCTTAGGAATATTGTTAGAGCGTGTATGTGATCGATACTATTTGATGATAAATGGACTTATTGGTGCTTTCTTTTCAGTTGTGTTGATTGAGCTCATCGGATTATATGGTATTCATGCGGCTTGAGAAATGGGTGGCTTTTCCTGTGTTTCCATCAGGCCCTGCTGGCAGAAACTTGGCTCATTGTCGATCTCTGGATCAGGTATGTAGGTGTGATCTTCTGCCAGCTGCTATGCGATGTAGTTGCATCGAGAATCGACTAAACATAGGTCAATTAGATCAATAACTACGTCAGAGAAATTTATGGCAAGTGTTCGCTGTTTGAAAGCCTGTCCGGCTTGTCCGAAATAGCTAGAGCCACCGATAGCGTCGTTTGAAAGCAGTCAGCTATTGGCTAATTCTCTTTTCGCAATCAATGCATCCGATTGTTCAAAGAATGCTGGTGAGTTCAAGAATCGGTATTTCGTTGCGTCAGTCGCGACGTGGTGCACCCCGACGGGCCGCTAGCACCGCTTGCACTTGCCTCCAGCTGACCCCGTGATGGGCCAGGGCAACCTGCATGTGAAACAGGATGTCGGCGGCCTCGCCTGCAATTTCATCGGTGTTGTTGTCTTTGCAGGCCATCACGAACTCGGCACTTTCCTCACCGATTTTCTTGAGGATGCTGTTGTCACCACCCTTGAGCAGTTTGTTGGTGTAACTGCCTTCCTCAGGATGATCCCTGCGGCTTTCGATCACGCGCATCAGCTCTGTGCAGGCGTCAGCAGGGGGAGCAAGCGACTCCGGGCCCCCCGGGGCGCGTTGATCACTGTCTTCGTAAAAGCAGCTGCGAGCTCCGGTGTGACAGGCCACATCGCCGGCCTGTTCAATCGTGATCAGGATCACATCCGCATCGCAGTCGTAGCGGATGCTTCTCACTGTCTGGGTGTGGCCGCTGGTGGCTCCCTTGTGCCAAAGCTCTTTGCGCGAGCGGCTCCAGTAATGAACCTCACCGCTGCTCAGGGTGAGTTCGATGGAGTGCCTGTTCATCCAGGCCACCATCAGCACGGCACCATCCAGCCAGTCCTGGGCGATCGCGGGGATCAAGCCCGCATCATTGAAATGGAGCTGATCAATGAAGGCTGATGTGAGGGGCTGCATTGGGCTGCGCTTGCTGCAGATGTAGACAGGAAGAATCCTGCCGCAGTGCCTCCCTCTTCTCCTCCCGATGCCTCTGCCCTCCGCTGGTCACACCTGCAGCAAGCATTTCGAGGGGTACCCCTGTTGCCATCGGCAGTGGCAGCACCCTGGACATTGCCGGTTTGTGCACGGTTACAGCCGCAGCTTCACTGTGTGGTTCGCCGCGACCCACCTCGACCCATGTGGGTTTGTGGTGGATTTCTCCAGTCTCAGGCCCCTGGAGGAGCAGCTTAGGAATCAGTTTGACCACACCTTTTTGGTCAATACTGATGATCCGTTGATGCAGCAATGGCAAAGCCTGCATGCACAGGGCGCCCTGGATCTGCGCGTGATGGACAACGTTGGAATGGAAGCCACCGCGCATTTGGTGTGGGACTGGGCCAATAGCTTGCTAAAGGAGCGCGATGCTGGCCGCAGCTGCTGCTGGAAGGTGGAGGCGCGTGAGAACCAGGCCAATGGCGCTTGTTACGAAGAGCTGCCCAAGTGGTTCAGCGCTGCGAACCGTCAACCCGGACAGTGATCAGTACAGCACCAGTTTCAGTTGCTCTTCTCTGCGGCGGGATGGGTAGCCCCGCTCAAGGGCGGGGCCTTCGGGTGTGAGCGCTTAAACCATCAACGGCAACCACAGCCGAGACCATCCGCGCATGGTTCACAGCAGAAAGCTTTGCCGTCGCGCATCACAGCTTTTGCAGCTTCGATTTCGCACTGACAATCGCTGTTGCACTGGCACTTGATCAGATCTGTCGTCATGGTGAATACCGGATTGGGACAGTTCCTTTCTATGCCGGATGAACGAGTCTCAACAGGAGGAGGACCGACCCTAGAGGTACGGTTTAACGTGCGCTTATGCGTAGCCGAAACAGTCACAAGCCTCCCCAGCTGAATCCTGTTGAAACAGGCTGTGAGGACTGTCCATGCCCCGTCGCAAAGCACCACCGGGAACTGACAAGAACGCCCTGGCAGAACGCTGACGGCTGGTGGAAGCTCACCACATCAGGTCGGCTCTGGTGGGCTCCTCTGGGTGCTCGACGCTGGCGCTGGACACCATGGTTCGTCGCTGACGATCTGCTCTGGCACTCGAGTAACACCACCAGCCTTGAAGAAACGGAATCACTGCTGAAACTGCTGGCCGATGGCCGACAGAAGCAGCTCGATGATCGACTTGAAAGACGTGCTGCCGATGCTCGTCGCCGCCGGGCTCTTCAGCCAGCCCATCCGCTCAGGCAGTGTTGCTGTTGTGGCTGCACGTTCACGCCGAAACGTGCGGATGCCAGGTGCTGCTCAGGTCGCTGCCGGGCAAAGCTCAGCCGCAATAAGGCGTTAGACGCTTGCTGCGGCACTCAATGCAGGTGATGCCAACGCAATTGGCGAGATGTTCACGAGTGGCTGAGCGCTGCACAGTTTCTTTGAATTTGGATGCAAACGAAACTGATTCTCATCAGCAGATTTGCGCTTCTGATTGTGATTCTCAAGA
>NZ_UCNJ01000006.1 GCF_900473965.1 Synechococcus sp. UW179A
TCAAACAGATCATTGATGACACTACTGAACTGCGCGTATCGCGGTGCAAAACTGTAACCGCATAGATCCAGTAAGGCGAAGTTAACATGATTGACACCGTGTGTATCTGTCGAGAGTACGTCAGGTTTGATTTCACTGCTGTTGGATTGTAACAGGTCATAAATATAGTGTGATTCGTGCTCGTTGGAACCGATGATCCGAGCATTGAGGGCGCTGTGGTTGGCCACCAGTGTCATGGCCGTGATCCCTTTGTTGGTGCCGAAATACTTAGAGGAGTACCGGGTTTTAAAGGTTTCCAGATGGGTTTCGAATTTCTGACCATCCGCACTGGCATGCAGCTGGTCCTCCTGAATATGGTAGTGGCGGAAGATGGGTAGCGCTGCAACCGCATTATTGATCACGTCGCTGGCGTCATGCAGCGTTTCAGGCCGGATATAGTTGGCCTGCACCGTACTCAGGTGTTCATAGCTTCGATCGGAGATCTGCGCCATGCCATACACACCACGGTGAGTGGCGTTGGCAATCAGAATGGCCAGTAAATCATCCTGATGAGTGAACCCTTGTTTTTGTATCGGAAGTACATGAGTCAGACATTTCATGAACCCGGTTTCGCGCTCTACATACCGCAGTACATCCGCGATACCGACCGGTTGCATTCGCTTAAAAAAGGGATTGTTGACCAGAGATGTAGCGCTTTTGGTCGGCAGACGCCAGCGGGTACCGGTACGATTTTTCATGATCACATTTCGATTGTCTCCCTCATCAATATGGAGAGCAACGTCTTTGAGTGCACTTTCCAGCCGGTGTTGTTTCTCCTGTAACAATAACTCTGCGGGCTGTTTTAGTCTGTCCAGTGTTGATGAGGCCAGCAAGGTATCCTGCGATGTCTGGGGGATCAGGTCGTCTTCCAGTGCGCGGTATTTGGTAACATTTGGCAAATAAATGCGTCCATTCAGTCGTGAGGTTAACTGCCGGTAGAGCAGCCATTCGTAACGTTGCGGGTTAACGTTATCCTGTTTAACCAACCATGGGAGGTGCTTTTTCGGGATGAGCGACGTATCCATCGTCTTCAGTGGTCCACCGAATGCGATTTCCGTCTGCATCTGTTGAAGTTGGGCGACGACGGCTTCTGAGCCTTTACCGGCCTCACATTCAAGGCACAAGAACACCTGCCTTAACAGTTGCTCCAGGAGATTGCATTGTTCATCGTAATGTTGCCACTGGTACTCTTCCACGGTCCGTTTCTGTTTTTTCAGGTAAAGGCAGAGGGTCTGGATATCCCTGTCATTCATGACCTTCAATGCCTGTTGTCTGACTACTGAGAAGGGTTGATTATCATCAATGTTCTCATCCACAAACAGATGCAGTAACTCTGCCGCTTTCGTGACATTGTCCGCGGCTGACTGCCAGGACAGGAACACTGCTTGTTGTGCAAAGGTGTTGGCAGCTTCTTGTTGCTTGCGGATATGGTAAATGAACCCATCAGTTAACCGTTCCAGTGCCAGTTGTATCCGCTCTGTCAGGTGACATAGCAACCATAGATGCTGCTGTGCGCGTTTGAATCGTTTGAGTTTACTACCGTAATAGTTGATGAGCTCACCGAAGTGTTGTCGATTTTTAAGAGACAGATTAAGCCCATCGATAACGCCATTGATTTGCGTGCGCCATGGCGCTAACTGATGATAAAGGGCAAGCTCTTTTTTAAGTTCAGGTACGGTCAGACTTTTTGCACCGCCTCTGAGCTGGTTCAGGCTTAGTCCGTCATCAATGGCTGTTATGCTGTCCAGAAAGACGTGAAGTTCAGGACTGGTGAGTTGATTAAGTTGGTGCGCCAGGTCTTTTCTGACCTGCTGCATCGCTCTGCTTATCAGTCTCTGGAGTACGGTGTACCTAGGGATAGCAATGCTGTGACTGGTTAGGAATTCAATAGCAGTATCAAAGAGGTAACGCGGCTCCAGCCAGGCATTGCCCACCTGAACAAGGTGGTCGAAAAGAGAATTGAAGTGCTGACTTTCGTCCCATTTGTGATAACCAGCAAGGTCTAATACTTTTGCGTAGAGTCGATCTTTTTGTTTTTGTGAGGGAGTGAATGGTCTGAGCCCCTTGCCGCCAAGCAGCTCTTTACTGATGAACATTAAATCCTTAGAAACCTGCGAGTAAGCGATATCTAGGATGACGGGCTTTGATTTGAAGTATCCCAAAATCGCGACAAAGTAACATCTATGAGCTCTGAGACGAATTGACCGAAAAACTGCCAATTCCGCATCGTTCAGAGAAAAGTACAGACGTTGTTCTTCGATTGAAAAAATGGGTGGGGAATAAAGATCTGCCTGTTCTGCTCTCGTGAGAATAGTAATTTCGTTTTTGATGGCCATATCAGGGCTGTTCCGTATTAAATGTACGATATTTACCTAATTTGCCACACTTATAAGTAGTAACCCACCTCCGCAGCCATTTATTGGTGTGGTCTACAGAGGATTATGTCTTTTTAGAGGGGAAAATCCCTAGAACCCC
>NZ_UCNJ01000007.1 GCF_900473965.1 Synechococcus sp. UW179A
CGGTACAGACAAGGCAGGACTCTAGTTATAACTTGGATGCCATATGCGTATCGGGCATGGGACAAGAATCACTGTGCCTGGGCGACAAGCGCATGCCATGATTGATTAGCAGTACTGATGGGCTACGATGGCCTGCTATCTGATAAGTAAGGCGGCCAGATGCTAATTGATTATTATCAATAATCCAGTCGCGAAGAACCCAGTGGTGACGCGGCTTTTCGGGCATTACTTGGCGCACTTTGCGTGATCGGCATGCAGGTACTATTTATTTACAATACATAGCGATTGCTAGATAATATGTAGAGCCTAGCTTAGTTTTCGTCGAACCATTCTTATAGCTAACTGATCCGCTCAGAACCCAGCTGTAGCAGTGCTTCTCAGGAGGCAGTGGTTGCAGTTTGTGTCAGTTTTTATTACTTAGAGGGGCTACATTTTATATAAGAATTTCTAATTTCGCGCCATCCACCCCACAGCAATCAGGCTACTAATCAGTCACCACAATCACTGACAGGTCTTGCTCGAAGTGTCCTGCAGCCTGACAACACAAGTTTCCCTTTGCATATATAGATAGGAGTGCTCTCAGAGGCGCTAAGAAGGCTCTACAAGGGCTGTCGGTTCATCGATACATCACATCCACTACAGAAGCTCTTAGTGACGCTTCCAGGGGCTTATTTGATATCCAGCTAGAACACTGACGGAGAAAATATATCTAAGAAAAATTCCCCTGCGTACCACACACAGAGGAACCAATGCCCACTTAAGGCTGCCGAGTAGTAGTTAATCGGCCCATCGAGAATCAGGGAACATAGCCACATGCTCCTGGAGAGTTGCCGTATGCGTGATCTGGGGAGAGTTGTATTCCCTCGACTCCACCCAGCGCCCGCGATAGTCGTCATGTGCAGGAGGTGCCCACCGTCTCTTTACGATCGACCGGCCAGCAAAGTAATCATGCAGTGAATGAGCTGCCTCTGGCTGTAGGCCGTACTGCCGTTCAAGTTCCTCCAGGTCTGCCGGAGACTTCTTGCTCAGAGTTTCCAGGCCCTTGTTCCACCTGCCAGCGACCTTTCGGCAAAGGGTGCTAATCGTTTGCGAGGATAATCCTCCTGCAATACAGGCATCAGTGAATTGCTTCTTGCTTGACATTGGCGTAAGTAATTGGTGTGTTGTTGGATCCGTGCGTTACGTCCTGCTCTCGTCATTAGCCGCCCCTAGTTACTATCCATTATACCGAGACTAGAGTTTCAGACTTTCTCTGACTCCCTCGGTGTAGCGTCACCGTCGTCACCACCAACACGGAAAACTGGTGGTTACGAAAATCTCTTGTAGTGGAAGGTATTTCAGCGATGTAACCAGGAAACCAGCTATTTTCGAGAAAACTATTTCTGAGGAATCAGGCCTTTTATAAAAACCTTTTTCTCAAATATAGTTTTATGTGATTTTAGGTGGTTACTGGTTACAGGGCAGTGATGCCAATGGATTTAGTGCAACCACCTGTTTAACTAGTGGTGGTTACATGGTTACAAGAACCACGCATCAGACCGTTCTAAAACTTCCCCAACCGATGACGCAGTAGCCGCTACAGAAGATGGGCGAGGCACCTGTCCTGATTGATGCGTCCAGAGCCGAGGGTTTGTATCAGTCTTTCCGTTCCGTGTGAGTTTACGGGGACGGTGAGTCTGCTCCAGGCCAGCGGCACGCATGATCTTTTGAACGATCTTTGGATTGACGTGCTCACAGTTGGCCCAGCTCGTGATCCACTGAGGCTTGGTCACCATGATGGTCTCATCGTTGACTTGAAGCTCAGACCAGCAACCATCGCTGTAAATGGCGTTCATGATCTCCTGTTCGCCATCACGCTCGACCATGAAGGCCTGGTTGCGTTGCTCCGACAGTCGCCCGTGAAATGACGTGTTGTCGAAGTACGGGGGCACCATTCCTGAGTCCACAAGGTGGGCCATGGTTTTCCAGAACCTGGTGACAACTTCACCGGCAGCCTTCTCGTCGTCGGGGATCGAAGAGGGCTTCACCGATTGGATTGTGAGGAATCTGCGTGTTTCGTTGTCCCTGTAAATGCCTGTCTCATTGGTGCTTCCAACAATCGCGAAAGCACGATTACGAACAACCTGCCCCGTTTTGTATTTGGGGTTGTACTTGTCCGTAGCGGTCGACAGAAAGCGCTTGGTGGCGTCGTCATCACCCTTGAGTGTCCAGGTGTCACTCTCGGCAAGTTCAACCAAACCAGCTGCATGCAGCACGTCCAGAGACTCTCTGCTCTCGATATTCACTGCCCCGGTGAGTACGGCGTAGAACATGCCCATGCCCCCGAGTGCCTTGATTACGGTCGACTTTCTGTAGCCCTGGCGTGATTGCCAATTGAGCATGATGTCGAGCTTCGCTCCGGGATTCCTCCAACGGATCACCACACCGGTGAAGAACTGAATGACGTGAGCAAGGCTGAGATGGTCATCCTCGGCCAAACCAAACAGACCCGCGATCTCCTCCAACTCCATGATCGGAAGGTCGGAGTCTGAGCAAGCCCGCAAGAAATTTTCTAGGGGATTGAATGGGTTCTTTCGGCCGTAGGTGACAATCGCCCTACGAAATGCAGCGCTGTCGACACTGAGCCGCTTAACCATCATCGGCACTAAGGCAGACGCAGTAGTTGGCTCGATAGGTTCGTAGGGGCACTCATCACAGGGTTTCCACTCAGGTCCGTCGGAAAGGATGTTCCACCTGAAGCCAGGAATCAGGCCACCGACCACGAGCTGAACAACCTCGGCCTCATTGCGAACGGTCTCTCCGCTCATGGCGTAGTTGTACGCGAGCACCTGGGCGTCTTGGCTGTGGAAGTGTTCGTACAGCTCAACGGCACCGGAGTCGCGGTTGATTGCCAGCTCCGCCTTGCGTTTGACGATTGAGTTGAAGTCGGCCTTGCTGATGCCTAAGCAGCTCTGAGCTTTGGCCCGAAGCTTTTCAAGGTGATTCCCCTTCACCAGGGCGCAAGCCTGAACGCCGTGCTCTACGACCTCTGGTCTTGTCTTCCAGGAGATCCGGAGCTTCTGCCATTCCTCAAAAACCCACAGCAAAAAATCTGCCGGTTGCTTTGCGTGAATGATCAGATCTTTCAGGTCCGCAGCGGTAAGCACGCCTTCATTGATTGCATCCTCCAGTCCCCACTTGAGCTGCTCTCGCAATGGGTAGACGGTGTAATCGCCGACAGGGTTGCGAGGTGCAACGTTGATAGCCCAGCCATGAATAGAGCAGGCCTCAACCACCAATGGCAGCAGGTCGCAGTTCCCGTAGATGGTGTCAACGTCGCCGATGTACGCGGAGACTTTTGCGGGCGCCTTGAGGTTTTTGAGTAGCGATGGTGAATTGACTGCCCCAACAGGAACACCGAGCTTCAGTGTGGGGACAGCAGCATCAAAGAACCCCTCTGTGATCGCTACAGCACTATCCGGCATATAGGTCGGCGGTAGGTACCCCTCATCACGATCCCCCTGGAACTGACAGACAACCTTGGAATGCCAACGGTTGCCGGGCATATCCTTCTGCTTCTGCCGGTAGATCTCGCCGTCCTGTGATGCGTCGAAGCGAACGAGGTAGCCATCCACCTCATCATTGATTGAAGAACTCGAAAGGTACGGGTGCGCCTTGGCCTCCGATGACGTGAAGGGCACGAGATGACCGGACTCGATCAGTGAGTCGATGTGACTGCGGTCCAAGCGCTTCAACAGGTCTGACTGAGCCCAGCTGCTCAGATCCTGGAAGCCAGGCATTACTGCGGGTGTAATTGTCACGCTGCACCTCCCTCAGTTCCAAGGGCGAACAGTGCAGTTCCTTGAGCCGGAATCTCACGGCCACTGGCTGCCATATAGATAACACCCCGCGAAGTAATCCTGAACCCGAGAACAATTTCTTCGTAGTGATCAGTCACCGCCTGCATTGGCTGCCCCCAGGCTGTGAACTTGAGTTCGAAACCGTGCCTCTTTCTCGGCGGGCTAGTACCTGATTCGTTGTAGAAAGTTTCTCTATCCATGAGGCGATCTCCTATTGAAGTGAAGTAAATAAGGGCTTGATTGGCCTTGTACCCAGCCTAGGCGTGTGCGCAAGATGCAGTGTTTGCGTTTCAGCGGTAACACCACATCTAGTGCTTAGCGCTTAGCTCTTCGCGTAACGGGCTTGAGCTTCAGCCTTGGCGTCTACCAGGCCTTTGATGCATTTTTCGGTCGGTTCCACAGTCATCTGTGGATAGCCCTTCGCGTTCTCCGAGTACTCCACCGTGAGCACTCCCTGCCGTTCGCCGAGGTCAACAGCGTCGACGACAACCTGCTCTGCAATTCCACGATCCCTTCCAAAGAATTTGGGGTTAACCGCCCTCGGACCCTTAGCAGAAGCCATCACCAAGTCGCGCACGACGTAGGACAGCAACGGGTCACAGCCCATACAGAGTTCTGCTTGAACGGCTTTACAGATGTACCCACCGACGGGGTAAATGTTTAGATCAGACACGGCAAATAGCCTAATGATTATCGCAATTAGTATTCCTATTTCTGTACGGTAAAAAGACTCAGCTAGCAACTATCTAGTCGTGGGAAGCCTATAGCATCTGTCCAGACTATTACTATGCAAGGCAAGTATGAGAGCCGCTTTGTCGTCTACCTGAATAACACTGATCCTGCTGATGTCGCACTGAAAGATCGGGTTCAGGTTGCCAGCGACACGCTCGGTGTTAGCAAGTCTCAGCTCATTAGGTCAGCCATTAATTATGCGCTGGACAACGTGAGGGACTTTGGAGGCACGGTGAGATGACGGTCGAAGATATCAACAAGGCCCTTGCTGTAGCCCATAACGAGCTGATCAATTGCCGGCGAAGGGGTGATGACGTTAATGCCGACATCTGGGCACAGATTGAATCGAATCTGGCGAATCAGAAAGCTGCAAGGCTTGGGCTGGACTAATGAACAGCTGGACCGGCTACAAGGGCAACCGCAAATCGGTCTCGCAGCGGATCAACGATGACCGCCTAAAGGTTGTCGAAGTGATGGACGTTCCCTTGCTCTGGCTTCCTTCCTGGGATGTTCGATTAACAGCAGCACAGCGGTACCGGTTGCAGCGGGGGATGCTGTGACGTACGAGCAAGCATGGCTTGAGCTAGAAGCGCGAATGGCAACGGCTGCCGATGAAGGTGAATGGCCAACATACTTCGAACTGAAGGAACAGTTAGAGGGCCTAAGTCGCCAAAATAGAAACTGATTGCTGCCCCTGGCTATGAATTAATACGCTCAATCGTGCCAGGTATTGAAGGCTTGATTTGTGGGGTTTTTGGTGTGATTGAAGCAATAAAAAGCCCCTGTGGTAGCAGGGGCTTTGAGTGTGTAAACTGGTCTTGAAGTTAACAGACTCCAAGATTCCAAATGACAAACTCTGTTGAACTAAAAAAACTGTTTGCGCATCCATGGACAACAATCCATTACAAACTCTGTTGAACTGTTGCCATTACATTTAAAGCTACAAAGCTCAAAAGCTCTTTTTTGTGAATACCATCATTTGAACTTTTTTCATTGGTTGGTTCTCACCCATTTGTTAGTGCCAACACCATTGACAGATCGACAACGAACCTCACAGACCAGCCACGAATTTAACAAGTTTCCTCCAGCCACGCCTTCCAGCTCCTCATCTGTGATCTCTCTGGATTGGGCCTTAGTTAGGTCATCAGCAGAGATACTAAAACCTGCTTCCTTGGCAATCGCAGAAACAGTATCGGCATCAGCAGCTGCCTTGAGCTTCTCCTGAAGGCTGGTGTCGCCTTTGACTTTTTCTTGAAAAGCTTTGAGTTGTTCTTCTGACATGGCTATCGGGAGTCTTTAACGGTTATAGCAACGGTCTTCTGCAGTGTCTTTGACTAACAATTAAAGTGCTCAATCGTGCCAGGTATTGAAGGCTTATTTATGGGATTATTCAGACCATTGAAGAAATAAGAAGCTCCTGGCAATGCAGAGGCTTTGAGTGTGTAAGCTATGCTTGTTTCAGTCTAAACCCAGTGGTTCTCAGTTGCCAGTGGTTCTACCTAACTCCGCAGCTCATAGTTTGTGGTGACACAAAGTGCACAGTTTTTCCCGCCAGCCACGCCTTCTAGTTCCTCTTCACTGAGTTCAGTCATCTTATCAGCAGTGAATTCATGACCATGTTCTTTAGCAATGCCTACAATATCTTCAGATGACTTAGCTGCTTTTAGTTTCTCCTGAAGATTGGAATCGCCTTTAACTTTGGCGAGGAATGCCTTGAGCTGTTCTAGGGACATGGGTATCGGGAGTCTTAATCAGTTATAGCAACGATTGGAATACTAGTCATATCAGCTTAGATGAGACTGCAGTCCATGGTTACTTTCTCTGCAATCGGAGTCTTTTTAGGCGTCTCTTTACTGCTGATTAGTACAATCGACGAGGTATTAAAATGAAATGCGACTGGGGAAAATGCCACGCTGTCTTGATTGGCGATCGCTGGATTCAGGTGAGGGACGGCGAGGCCTGCGAAGGTGATGTGAGCTTTGAAATCGGAGGTGGAGTATCAATGATTGCCAGTGTTTCTGCCATCGCTGCAGTCAAAATTGCATATCAGCCTGAAGCAAAGGTTTTTGAGGCTTACACCCCATGGGGCACCAAATGACCCGTAAGTATTTTCGACAGGGAAAGCCCGACTATCTGACAGCAACGTGCGTCAGAGAGCCCGATAGGGCAATAGTACGAGCCTTTAAGGCAAACGCAGCTGCTCACGGCAAGAGCGTGCAACGTGCCCTCCTGGAGGCCTGCAAAGACTATCTGGGACGGAACCAATGAGCAAGATTCCACCCAGACCTTTGACTCAACGCCAGAAAGACCACGATGCATTCGAGGCCTTCAAGGATGAAGTTTGGCGGCAAAATTGGATCGAGGGTGAACGACTCGAATCTCAGCAGCTATGGGCGGAGTACGTCGCGGATGGAGGCGCAGAGGCTCTAGTACGGGATGCGGAGGTTGCCAGGGAAGAATCCAATGCAGTCAGAGCAGCCCGACACGATCGCTGGAAAAGCCGTGCACTGGCAGTGGAATTGGATTTTGACCCCGATAGGCTGGGCCTTTGAACCCTGTTGGTGGGGTCAGTAGGCTTCCCGGAAACCTAAAATTGTAGACATGACGGGTGGTTTGAGCCTGCCGCCCCCTTTCTTTTCAATCGAACCCGGGTATCAAAACCCGTTGGATGCCATCAAGCCCACGGCGTGTCTCTGGGCGGCCATAACCCCAGCTGTTCGGTGTAGCCCCACTTTGACCAGAGCCTCCTTGCCAGCTGACAGAGGATGTGCTGAAGCCTGATTTGACCCAGTGCTCCCAAACCCAGTTGCAAGCGTGAACGCAGGAGTCGGCCAGGTCATCGGCTTTCTTGCCTTTGCCGCCATACGTTGCAATGACTCGCATTTGGTCCTGCAGGGTTTGCATTTCAGGCTGACCCTTGACCGCTAGCAGCTTGCCATTGGCGGCCCATCCCAACATTGCGGATTGCCTGATTGCTTTATTTCGACCGCCATGGGAGAGCTTCACCACCAAAAAATGTCGATCACCGATGTTGCTGTTCAATCCACGAAACATGTAATCACCAGCGGCGGCCATTTCGATTCCAACCGTATGGACGTTGTATCGCTTGGCGTAGTCGACCACTTGCGAAAACATGTCCTCAATCTGGCCTTGGAGAAAGTGCAGGCCCAGGATCACAACGTGGCCGTCAGCGGTGCCCACGACAGTCAGAGCAGACCTATCTCCTCCTTCGGTCAACCCAAAGTCGATGGCCATCATCGTGGCTTGCACCCTTGCCTCTTCCTCATCGATCTCCCTGATGTAGCTGGGCTTCCAGGCGCAGAAACCAACCTCTCTGGAGCAGTCCAGCAAGTACATCGCAGCGAAGTCATTCGGCGGTAGCTCTGCCTGCAGTCGATCCGCAAATGCCCGATCAAAGCGGTGGGATACAGGCTCCCCCTCAGGGCCGTAGCTGGGCTGGAACACCTGCCAGCTGTTCGGGTAGTCGCCTACGATCTCGGCTGCCCGCTCTGGTGAAGGGTTCAGGAACGGGGAAGCGATCACCTTGTAGTGGGTAGTGGCCAGTCCGTCTCTCTCATGACCACGGGCACGGTTGATCAGTTCTGCTGTCGGATCTGTTGGGCCTAACCGTTGGGCAACGATTGCCATGGCTGCACCCTTCCCTGCCTTGTCTTTCGTAAGCCTCGTGGTGATATCAGTGCCCATCGTTCTCATGGTGGCTTGCATGATCTCGGGCGATTCGATGTCTGAGACCTGCCCGCACAAGTCATCAAGGATCCCCAGGTGGACGGTGTAACCGAGCATTGCCCCACCACGACTCAGTGCGAGCTGTTCACGGCCCCCGAGCCAGTTGGGTTTCCAGGCCAGCTTTGACTTGGTGTTCTTGTCGATGCCATAGCCCTCGGGAACTGCGTGCTCGAAGACTGTGCGGAGGTTCTGGTTATTCATTGATGCCAGCCGCCCATTGGCTGAGATAAGTGCATGTCCACGGTCTGGGTAGCGGAGCAGCGAATAGCAAAGGGCCAGGATGCAGCAGGTCGTTTTGGATGATCGCGGTGGTGGATTGATCAGCAGACGACCGCCAGCCTCACCCTCAACCAGCTCCTCCAGGTGCGTGAGCATCAAGTCGACGAGTGGATCCGACTCCCAGCCAGGGCATACCAGATATCCGTATTTGAGGGCGAAGTTATGGAGACCACGCGGAATCGGCGGCGGTGGCGGTAGTGCAATGTCCCCGTCTGCTTTCTTCAGCGGTTGGGCCGTTGCTCTTTTCTTGGCGTTGGCCTCGCCATACATCTGCTCCCCTAAAGACTGTTGCTTGCGGGCGAGATAGAGGTTCTTTCGGGTCTCCCAGCGGTAGGCAGTCCGATATCGGGCGAAGGTGGCAGCGGCGACGGTCCCGTTGTCTTGTGCAAGCTGTTCATCACTGCAGAACCCCAGTTCTTTCCACCTCTGGAAATGGACGTAAGCAGACTGCCTTTCACCCTGCTGTCGGCGTAGTGGAGCAGAGCTGTCGAGCTTGAAACCCTTATTACTCGTCGCCATCAATCTTCCTCGATTATTAGTTCCTGGACATAGAGAGGCGAACTCCCTGGTCGTTGCATGCCGTGCCGGTTTGTATAAACAGAAAGCCCAGGGCTGACGGCAATAATCTCGTCGAATCGCTCACCAGCTAGGTCAGGGCCGATGTTGATCAGGTGAGTCCCCAGGGATACGCTCCAGAGTCCGGCAGGTTCTACACGATCTATCCTGACCCGAACATGGGTTGTATCCTCGGCCAGGTCTAAATAGCCATGATTATGGGCCTTATAGATACGGTCTAGCTTGTCAATAACCTCCAGCTTTTTGCGAGTTTTTATCGTGGTCTCGATATACTCTAGAACCCCGTATTTGTTTGTTCTGTAGCTACCAACTTTAGGTCCACCAGACATCATTCACCCTGTGCAGCAGCTTCCTGAGTTGCCATGGATGCTCGTCTGGCTAGTTCAGCCTGCATAGCCTCTGCTGAGATGTTCTCAAGACCTACAGCGCTGTTCTGCGCGTCGATCATCGCCTTGGCCTGTTGGATCTCCTGGCGGACAGACTCATCGGAATCAGTAACCTTCTTTTCTGCAGACTGGACCCTCAAACGAGCGTGCACGTAGGTAGCAGCATCTGCGTCAAGTTCTTCCAACATGGTCATAGCTTGATCACCATATTTCTTGAGGAAGTGCTGGATCTCGCTGTCGATAGCTTGGCTGTCCCTAAGGATTTCGGAGACAGTCATTTCTGCCAGAATCTGAGTGTCAGCAAGGGCAGCGTTGAAGACTTGTTTGCGCTCAGAAATGCTCAATCCTGTCGCGTCATTCAGCTGTTGCTGGCGTTTCTTTTCTGCTTTTGTTGGCTCCACGTAGCCGCCGTCAATGACCCAGGCAGGTAGGTCGGCATAAGGTACATCCTGGTCAATATATGCTTGAACCTCCATCTTTTCTGCAAAACTTAGGTTCATCATCCTGGTTGCATTCATCCTGTATCTGGAGCCCGTTACTGCACGCGGTGAGACTGTCTCTTCTCTGCCGAATGCTGACTGGAACAGCTGTTCAATGTGCTTCGAATCCATCTCGGATTGCCTTTCTTAGTTCTCTCTATTGTTCCTAAAACCGTTCTGGGACGGCTTAGATCACGATGCAGCCCTTAGGAATCCTTGGGTAACTAAAAGGGCCTCATGAAGCGTACGATCTACAAAAAGCTGATTACACAAGCAGGGCAGCCCAAGGGATGGAGAGTCGAAGGAGCTAAATGGCCTTACACAGCAAAGATGGTCTGGGGTCGCTCAACAGCTGGGAGTAACCTAACGCTATTTACGGGTTCTATCCTGCACCCTGAGATTGATCTTGGAACCTACGACCGTGGCCGCAAGGAATACACCGTCGATCTGAGCAAGGGTGACATCATCTTCACTTTTCCCACAGAGATCCTGCTACAGACAACAGGACGGGCTTCAGTGCTTATTGCCCTCGAATGTGAGTTTCCAGAGAATGAGATCAAGCGGCCATCCAGAAAGGAGCCAAGTGCAGATCCTGTTGAGGTTGTGTTTACTGAATTACCGGTTATCGCAGTGGAAGACTGAAGCCATGGATAATTACACCGTCATCCCAGATGAGCAGGTTCAGCAGCTTGCTGAGAGGGGATTTGAGCTGATTCGGCAGGGTCGCCCACAGGACGCTGACTGCCTCTGGGAGGAATGGGGCTTAAGAGACTTCTTTGTTGGTGGTGAGGATTGATCTGGTACAGGTACTGCAACAATATGTACATGTGTGGTACATGAGCCCCTAAAAGCCAGTCATGGCTTGAATTACTTACGCAGAGAGTGCATGAGCACCGCCCTGACACTCGCATGCTGATCTTCCTCAGTCGGGAATCGCAGGATGTTGTTCAGGAGGCGATGCAAGCCCATGCTGATGGCGTGATGTTCCGCTCTTCAATGGGCACCGGTCATGGTGATTTCATTCAGGCACTGCAGACCCTCAGCAGCGGTGGTGTTTATTACCCCGAGGATGTGCGCCGGCTGGTGAATTCACTCCACTCGGAGGATCGCCCCAAGTTTGTGGAGGAGCTCAGCGAGCGCGAGAAGGAAGTGGTGAGAGCGGTGGCAGGTGGTCTTACCAATGCAGAGATCGCATCTGCTTTCCAAATCTCTACCGAAACGGTGAAGAGCCATGTGTCCAATGCGATGAACAAGCTGGCAGTTCGCGACCGAACGCAGCTTGCGGTTTCCGCACTTCTCTATGGATTGATTGATCCTCAGATGGTTTGATCTCTTCGCTAATTCCTGAATTATGTAATGGGCGAGGCTTCAGAAGCAGTTGCTGACGATGTAATTCTATCTGGCTAGTGTTCTGGAGGCTATTAATTAATGCACAAAGCATGGAAAACCTTCTCTCACTGGTTGTTAATGCTACTGACAATTGTATCTATGTGAAAGACCAGGATTTGCGATTTCTTTTTGTGAACTCTGCGGTTAGCCGCCTCTATGAGGCAGATGCTGAAAGCATGATTGGCAAAAGTGATGTTGATTTCATTGCTTCTGAGCAGTCAGCGCTGTTCAATGAGGCTGACCGCCGGGTGATTGATTCAGGAGTTAATGAGTGTTTTCGTTTTGAAATTGAGATTAAAGGTGTCATGTATATGGCAGAAGATCATAAGTTTCTCGTTATGATTGATGGCTCTCGCTGTGTTGCGGGAATTGGTATTTTGACGCCAAAAGCAGGCTGATTTTATAGTCAGATCTCTTTGATCTGATTGCTCTTTGCTTTTTAAATAGGATATTTTCAACCAAGACATTCCTTCGTGATCTTTCCGAAATGACTGATTCCCTGAGACTTGATTTTTCAAGCGGCCGAGCTGGTCTGACTGGTTTGGTTCCAATCAATCAGGAGTTGATGAAAATTGGAGTGAGAGTCTCCATTGTCCCTCTTGTTAAAGAGTCATTGGAGATATTAAAGTTGTCAACTTCGCCAAGCAGCGAATTGCTGAGTTTGCAGCAACAACAACAGCTGATCAGCATGTATGCTCTTGATCGTTCAGCACTTCTGGGACTTATCGCTGAGGCTGGTCGCGATCCTGCTTGTGAAAGCGGTGGCTCACTTGTGACATCTGAAAAAGATGTTCCTCCTTATCCAAAAGTTTACGATCTTAAAGCGCTGGGTGCTCAAGGGCAGGTCGATACACAGCTGAAATTTGGCCCCTTTCATGTCAACAGTAGCGCCGACGGTGTCGGGGTCGATGAGGTGATGACTTTGGTGTCTGGCGGCCCTTGGACATGGTTTTTTGCTAACTCTCAGGATGGTGAGTTGATGAAGTTGTCCCTCGGTTACGTGCAGCCATCAAAGGGTGCAATGCGTTTGTCTTATTGCGGAATCAACCCCCACGGCGCGTTTATGCAAAGTCTTTCATCGCCCGATGGATCAAATGGAGGTATTTGCGTTGCCCATGCGCATGGACCACATGTGTGGCGTCTCGAGTACGCAGACGTGGGTGTAAATCCTTGGTGCGATTTCAGTGATTCGTGCCGCCCTGTATTACTTTGATCGTAATCTCTATCTTTATTAATGTTGTGTTTGCTAATTTATATTTTAAGGTCAGCGATTACTGAATTCTTTTGATGTTTGCTGGAGATTGTTGAATGGTTTTCTGAATATGTGTCGATAGTCGTCGTGATGTTTTTTTGCGTTACTACTCATCGCACTTGCTTTTGCGGTTTTAAGCTCCAAGAAATGGTTCGAGTCTCCTGATGGCAATCCCCTGAGTCGATAAATTCGATAGGTTGTTGCAATGTCAACGGTTTGGAAGAAGCCTATGAAAGCGGTCCTGAATGGAACAGTGCTTGCGGAAAGCGACGACATTGTGATGGTGGATGGCAATCCCTATTTCCCCCGCTCGGCAATGCGTCAAGAGTTCTTGCGTGATTCCAGTCACACCACGGTTTGCGGCTGGAAGGGCACTGCCCGCTACTGGGATGTGGTTCTCGCTGACAACGTCATCGCCAATGCGGTTTGGAGTTACGAAACGCCCAAGCCTGAGGCTGATCAGATCCGCGAGCGATTTGCCTTTTACCGTGGCAAAGGAGTGGAGGTGAGCTGAAGCTTCTCAAATTTCAGTTGCTACAGCCGGTCATTAGACGGATGCTCAGGCAAAACGCGATTAAGGCATGGGATGCCCTGCAGAAGCCCTGCGGCTGGAAGCGTTGCCAGCCGAAATGGTGAATTAAACCGCTGTCTACTAAAGCTAGCTAAGTTGCCTTAAGAAGTTATTGGTGTTGCTCAAGAACATGGCTTGAATTCACCGCTGACAAGATCAGTCAGCTCAGTTAAAAGTAGCTAGAAAATGTGGCTTGGCCGGTTGCGAAAACGTGGGGCTGCTGTGCTCTGCACAACTGCTGCAACCCGAGCCAAACCATATGAAGACCATCCGATCTAATAATTAAACAAGGTCTTTTAATTTCTTTAGTTGCTTGATAAGCCCATCAAAAGCATTCGAGGTCTGGCACGATTGGGTTCAGCAATTATTAGCCACACCGACGGTTGTCACCCCAATGGCTTCGTTGCTGTCAGAGGTGGCCCTCGGGAGTTGCTGGTCCTTCGATGGTGAAAGTGATGACAGATCAATGGACGCTGAATCGGCTCAACTTCCAGGGGCGCTGGCAGGGCCGTGGTGCATGGTTTGGGCGTGATGCAGAGGACAGGCTTGATCTGGTGACACCGGTCAGGGTGGTGGATCCCACGACGTACGACATCTCTTTCAGCGATCCCGAAACCGGCGTCTGGGATGGATCCGGACTGTTCTTCGCTCCTGGCGGCCACGCCAGGTATGACATCAGCCGCAGCACCTACAACGCCGGCTGCGGATGCTGGCAATTCCAAGGTGCTGGAGGTCAGTCCAGTCTTGAGCCAGATCTTGATCGCCGTCGCTTCGGCCACGAGATCAATCTGTTTTACGGCCGGTCCCGATCCATGCTGGTGCTGATCTGGGAGCCGGTGGGAACGCGCTGGCGTCTGCAGTTGGTGGGTGCCGTTGGTTTCCGTTGCTCCAACGCTCCTGTGCCAGAACCGGAACGACCCTCATTCAGGACGGCGGAGGCAATGCTGGAACCGCTTCGGGGTTGGGCCGGCGTGGCGGAAACATTCCGGCCGCAGCCTGGTTGTATCGGTCAGGTGAGTGCACCTCAGCCGTCTGTTTTTGTTCCAGATCAGTTCATGCGACATGAAAAGACTGCTGTCATGCAGGATGCGCTGGTTTTTTCGGTGCCTGAGTATCTTCCGGATGCTGTCTTTCAGCTGGAGATCGGCGGTCTGCTCGGTGTTGGGTTATTTCAGCAGCTCAGCATTCTGTTTGATGCCAACAGCCGTCTCACAGCTTGGCAACGTCGACGTTTTTGGGCTGATCCTTCAAAAGTTGATCCCTAAAACAGCAGACTTCTAAAACAGCCGAAGTTGGAAAATGATCACGTCTGCCTCAAGAGCAGGCAGACAATGAACCAGCTGCACTTGGTAGCACTCAACTTGGGTCCTTCACTCAAGGACAAGAAGTCCAGACCTTGGACTACAGCATTCATATCAATAGTCAGTCGGTGGAGTTTGAAGAGGAGCATGAGACACCAGAGAGCAAGCTGCTCAGCGAAGACAAATATGTTTGCGTCACAGGCAAATTCAGCAAAACTCGGATAGAGATCAAGGAAACGATTGAAGCTGCTGCCTGGACTATTGCTAATGGCGTCAGAACAATCACAGAAGTCTTCGTTGCAGGGGAAGACGCTGGTTCGAATCTGGATCAAGCACCTGCTGCTGCGTGATGTTGCCCTTACTCCTAGGAATCATCCACCCCTTATTCATGCGTCTTGGGCTGGGGGGACAACCCCAAGCAATCCACTGGCGTGGGGAGCAACAGCACAAACATGCTGATAGATAGTGATAATCATTTTGATTTTTGACGGACAATAATGATAATCGTTGTCGTTTATTTGTTCGATTGTGTGACTTTTGCTTACTCTTGGCTTGGTCAATATCCGTTTTCTGTTAAACCTTTTTCAGTTGTGTTGTTCAGATGACGACAACAGTTTTAATCTGTGCCTGCCCAAGCTGTAGCTGCGAAGCTGGCGGTCCACCTGCTGTTCAAAGGAGTGGACAAAGCTTCTGTTCCGATGCCTGTGCCAATGGACATCCCAACCATGAGCCTTGTCATGATGGAGCTGGTGCTTGTGGTTGCACCTGTGGTGGGTAGTCCATCGCTATTGATCCGATTCCAAAACTGAATTTCGGCTTAGAGCCCATAGGCGAGAGTGATAACCATTCTCGCAATTCGTTGCGATTGTGTAACTCTCAGCGAGCTTTCAGCTGATACATCTCCATCATCTGTTAGAACTTACAGATTCGCGATAAAGCCGATGTGCTGCAACAATCCAAACGCCGAGCATCACAATCATCAGCCTAACGACAATAAAGCTCCTGCTAAGTGAGTTCAATTGTTGTTGAATAGTTGGTCAACTTTTTGAGCTCTCGCATAAGCTTACCCAAGTCCGAGTCCTTGGGTGAATGGCAAACGCCCCTCTCAGCAGGGGCGCTTTTTGTGCAATCAAGGTTCATTCTGCCCGTAGAACTCAACCCCATCAAGCGGTTTGCTGACCTTGCTTGCAGTGTCTCTAGGGGTCAATAAGCCTTTTTCAAGCCAACATCCACTCGCCAGGAACAAGAGTGGCATTGATTGTGATTGCCATCACTCTGATTCCCGTTGGCATGGCCTCATTGGCTCAACCGAGTTGCTTGGGCCGATCCAGTGCACAGTCCCCAGCATCGTCAATTGATCGTATGCGTCTGTGCAATGGCAGCTCAATGGAGTGATCTACTTGATGAATGTGTTGCTCTACCGACAACTGTTGTTGTGATGGCAACGAGCTGTGGTGGGTAGTCATTCACGCTGACCAATCCGGCGGGTATCCCTATCCACCGGTTTGGCAAACGCCCGAATGCTCGACGCAGATCGGACTATGACTATGACGACTGCAGAGCTCCATCCGTGGATTGCCAATTAGAGAGCTGACCCAAGGCAAAAAAAAAGACCCAGAGGGTCTTCAGTGGGTGTGAGGAGTTGGGAATCTCGGTGAGGAGAGCCAACTACAAAAGGTATAGCTAGAGCTTTGCCGTTCGGCGCATTGAACACACACCTGGTTGCAATTTCGCTGCAGTTTGCTCGGGGTTGTTTTGTTGTGATCAGAGAAACTCACAGTGTGGAAATCAGCAGGCACTCCTGGGGAGTTTTTCAACCCCCTGCTTTTGGCGGTGGGCCTTGTTGCACCCAGTTTGTCTTCAACACTGTCGTTCAATAACAAAGACCCCACGGACAGTGCCGTCAGGGGTCTGAATAATGGGGATTTACATTTTGTCTTGATGGCTGGAGTGGTTCAACCACATAGATGGTGTATTGAGCCTGAAGTTCGTGACAAGGTATACATGAACACCTATTCCGAGGCAGCCATCTCTAACCTGACATCAATGGGTCGGGTGATGGGGATTATCCGACTTCCCAGTTTCAACCATTGCTGAGGCAATGGTTTTTTATTGTCATCCACGAGCAATTGCAATCACTCAAAAAAAGAGGTCGGATTACTCCGACCTCGGATCCATCTCGAACTGGATTGATCATGCCAGTTCAGCGTGGTAATGCAAGCTGGGCCGTACTTCAATTGAACTGAGGAGAACTGACAACTTAGCGCTTCCTTTTTCGCCGATTTGCCTTACGCGTTCCTCCATATCTGTAGCCCGGTTGCTCGGCAATTCCAGTCCAACAATTAGCACATACAAGAGTCCACTCTGCTGTTGTTTCGCTGCGCACGCGATAGTGCACAGATCACTGAACTCCACAGAGACCACAGCAGAATCCGCGTTCAGCCATCGATCAACGGCCCAGGGCTTGATCCCGCCAGGGATAGCGCGCGTGGTGGAGCAGGATGTCGCGATTTCGTCTGGCCACATCAGCGGTTGCAACATCCACCCATCTCTCCAGAAGAGGGATCGCCATATTCACCGTCTCGAGACATTCTGCGTGCAACAGCGGCATCAACCAGAACTGTCGACGTGCCCTCTCTGGTTCCCGTTCCACCCAATGTTGATCCATAGCCAGTTGGCTCAATCCTTGTGCACGAACATCGCCATGGAAGGCGCGCGCCTGATCACGCCAGATTTGTCGAGAGAACTGATCGAGTAACAAGACGAGTGCTAAGCAGGATGTCTGATTGGCTTCCCACTCGATCAACCCGTCGTGCTGTGCTGCCTCCGCCAGTGGCCCGAATCGTTCACTGACAGAACGATCAAATCCTTGATTGCGTCGAAACCACTGCCATGGACGGCATTCTTCAAACCAGAAATGAAGGATGTCTTCAGCGAGGGTTAATCCCTCAGGAGGCATCGCGGACACGTTTCACCACAAGACCTGCTTCCGCAGCTGTGACGGCAGCCAGCACAAGAAGCCCAACAAGTCCGACTAGTTGATTTTGGGTTTCCGCATCAGCTGCTGCCCCTTGTCCAAGAGCAGCTCCTGCAACAAACCATGCGGTTGCAAAAGCGGACGTGATCCAGTAGGCCTTCCAGCGACGCTGGTAGAGATACCCCGCACCCAGTCCGGGCAACACATTCAGCAGAACGGCGACCCAGCCCGCCGATGCGGCGAGAACCTGATCACGGTTGGGAAGGGCCATCGGTTCTGAAGACTGTGAGCTCATGACTTGTTCTGATTGGCTGCATAGGCCACGGCTCCACCCGCCACAAGAGTGAGCAACCCGGTGCTCAGCAGAAATCCTGTGAGCATGATCAGGCCAAGGACAGAGCCAAGCAATGACATTTTTACGCGCAGCAGCTTGGATTTCATTAACAGAATCAGCAACAGTGTCACTGTGGCCTTAAGTCCGGCAATCTTTGCGGCGCTGATCGGACAGAAAGGAACGAAAGGAGGGATCATTGAGTGGAACTGCACAAGGGTGCGACTCTGTTACTTTGTCGTTTCTCAGACGCTGCTGTGGATCAACCTCTGCAATGGCAAGAGATTTGGGGCAATCGCCTGTTGCCGTTCCTGCTGGTGTTGATCGTGATGATCACGGCGGTGTTGCCGGTGTCAGCGGCCTGGATCTGTGACGGTGACAGGTTGACTGCGGAACCCATTCAGCTTGGTCGGGACGCCTTTGGAGCCACGGCTGAGCCCATCCCTAACAGTGCCGACGGCACTGTGCCCGGAGATCTGATCCTGCTCAGCTGGCGCGGCGTGACCCTTCAGTTACCGCGAACCAACAATGCTGGGGCTCCGAGTTATACAGACGGTCGCTGGTGGTGGCAGGCCGAGGATCCTGAGCATCCCGATTTCCGCCAGCGCAAGGGGGGCATCGTCAGTTATTCCTGCAGTCCTGAGCCTTAAAGCTTTCGGGTTCAGGCTGCGGGTGCCAAGCCCTGCACAAGTGAGTACTCATAGGCCGCAGCGGCCAAGAGCAGCGCTCCGATCACACTAATCAGCACTCGACCGTCAATGCGTTTCAAGGTGACAGAGTCTGCCGGGCAGAACCGATGGAACCTCAGGCTAGGTGTGAGGCGGCGGCGGGTCTACAACTCGCCTGCTCTCCGTCGTTGCTCTTCCTCTTCAAAACGGTCTGTCTCCACTAGGGCCCACTTGTCATCTCGAAGCATGGAGTTGATCACTTGATCGCGATAGTCGACCTCCAAAGCTCCATTAATCCCGAAAGCGTTCATAATCTTGGCGCGATCGGCGATTAATTCCTCTCGGTAGATCTCATAGAGATCAGGGTTTTCGATCAAACTTGGGTCGGGCTTGCCATCCAGTCGCCATAGCCATTCGTATAGGAAAGGTTTGTATTTCGATTTGGTCTGCACGATGGGCATCAGCTGATCCAGTGTCAGCAGATTGCAACGGGTCTGCGCATCCCAGATTTGTTCATCGTCTAAAGCTTCTGCGGTCTGCTTGCAGTGGTCGAAGAGGGCCTTAATAAATTGCTGAGGTGTGCACTTAAAGGCAAGTTCCTGAAGGTCGATACCCTCTTGAGCCAGATAAACCATTCGGTTGAGGTCGTTCTGGCAGAAGCTTCCCTGTAGGGCATAAACGGCTGCAGCTTTACGAATGTCCCAGAACAAGCCGGTGTTTTCCGCGCAGGCACGGGTGATGAAGGCATCAAAAACTCTTTGATTCTCGGGAGTGATATGAATCGAGAGGGCTCGCACCGCTGATGCAAACTCGTATTCCAGTCGATGAGTGAAATCCCGCTGATGGGCTTTGTAAAGATCACTGCTCTGCCATTCATTGAGGTCTCCCACCCATCGCGCAGGGGGATTTGGATCTCTGTACAACTGAAATTTCTCTTTTCCCTCCAGGCTCCAGTTGTAAGCCGATAGATCCTCGGCTTTCACCCCCTCGACCAGGTGGATGTCGTTGCCCTGGTGACTGGAAATGAGACGCACCACCGCCAGAGTGCTGCGCGGCAGGTTGATCGTGTCAATGGCGATCACTCCTGTTCCCTCGCTGGATAGTTCAATCAGCGTGCCGTTTTCGCTGTGGCTGAAGCTGTGCAAGCAGCTTTCAGGTATGCGCTCGCTGCGAATTTTCTTCGTGATCGGATCGATTCCGATCGAATATGACCCGATGGGAGTCCCATCGATGCCGTTCGGTCGCCATGAGCTTTCGTCTGAACAGCAGATCACGACCACCCGATTGTCGATCTGACGCGTCATGATCCCCACTCCGAGGGCTGGCACCTTAATCGTTTCGACCAGAGCCCAACGTCAGCGGGTTTCGGGATCTGTTGGCCCTTCGTCATGCCCTCTTCATGCTCAGTCCCTAGGTGAGCTGAACGTGGCTGACTGATTTTCGGGAGCAACGGGCGGATCGTCTGGCACGGATTGATCCACTAAAAGCTGTCCGTCTCTCCAAAGACATTGCATTTCAAGCGAATCGAGATCAACAACGCGATAAGCCCCCTTGCATTGCGCCGACACGATGCGCACTCTCACCCTTGCTTCATCAAGAGTGAGGTCAGTGAGGTCTCCTGGCTTCGTTTTCCATCCCTGTTCTGTCAGTTGCTGAATTGAAAACACTGAAGGACCCGTCCTCTTCTCTCAGCCTGGATACTGATGCACTTTTTTCGTTGGAAGGTGCAGGGGATCTTCGGGATCACGCTCAGCGTTAAACGAGCCAATCACATTCACATCTTGATCAATCCAACTGGATTGACCGACTTTCAGCTGAGTTGATGACCACTCAAAAAGAAACCCCCGCCGAAGGCAGGGGTTTTGAAAACTCTGCGGGAGTGTGTCCTTGTTTCCACCCCGTAAGCTTTTCTCCTCACTTTTACAAATTAGCCACTTCATTGGCACAGTGCCAGTTGTGGTTCAACCAGTCCGTTGAAAGGCACACTCCATAGCTGTGAATCATGTCTTTGGCACTCCTCAGGGCGACATTCAGCTCCCCACACCGACGGAAGTCTCGATAGGGCGTCGAGTCTTGTTTTGTGCCCTGGCTTTCTTGTCTTGGTCTGTCAATGACAAGTTCGCTCCGCGCTGCTTGAACTTCGATCGAGGCCTCACTCCATTTTCGATTGTGCCTCAAGGCACAAATCTTTGTATGTATCTTTACTCTTCGCTGAGCGCGCTTCCTGCGGCGGGATCCCGCTATCACGAAGAGGGGCAGTGGGACGCCGCTTTTTCATGGCTTCCCCTTGGTTCGGCTGGCACCGGCGCATCCTTGGGCCAGTCAGGACAGATGATTTCCGCGCCTTTGTTTAGGCAGTTGCCTTCACCACAAAGGTCATCACCATCACAGCAAGTGCAACCATGCACCCAAACAGAGGTAGAGACAGGTGCAGTTCTTTCATTGGTGTGATTGCGGTCCTCGACTATGGACGTTTTTTACTTTTCGACGACTAAGGCTTAATGCCTATTTCTCGGTTAGTGATTAGAGCAATGCCCAATGGGTTCTCGTGGTGAGATCAGCCAGAATCACGTTATGAAACGCAATTGGAGTGAGATCGAGCCCCACTGGTCGCGACTGAGTGACAGGACTGCATTTGATCTCAGTGCTGAGTGCGTCGTGATTGATCAGCAGAACCAAGTGATGCAGACGACCCTTTCAGGCCTCTCGACTCATCTCAGAGTCTCGTCTGCGATGTCGAATCCTCTGGTGAAACAGTTCATTGCTCTGGCGAAAGAGATAGGAGCCGAGAATGCCATGCACAAGATGCTGATGGAGTCGGGAGAGGAATTCGCTCAGTTATGGAAGGAGGCTCAATCGGACTTGCAGCGAGGAGCTATCACGACGATGGACGATGTGGTTGAGGCAGTTGCAACCGCAAAGAAAGGCTACGACGAATCTCCGAGACGAATCCTGGTGATTCAAGTAAATCAGCATGATTGCGACGTTCTTCTGGTTGGACCACCGGAATATGACGAGTCAGAGTCTTTTGATGCTTAACTTTTGTTGGCTTGCGAATGAATCATCGGTGACTGCTTTGCTTGCCGTGATCCAGAGAGATCATTTTCATGAACAATCAATGGTTTTGACCAGAGTTAATAGCGGCTCAGGTTGACCAAAAAACTTCTTGCTACAGAAAATTAATTCAGCCGATAAGGATAATGCCTTCAATGATATTGCCTTAGATGACATTAGGGTATTGATTGACTTTATCGCACAACGCGTGAAAAGTGGCAAGGGAAACGTTAAGGGGAGTCTGATGCATGCCAAATCTCTTCTTGGCAGTGGCTGAGTGAGCGAGCCAATGATTAATGATGACTATGTTTGATCCTGACTTAAAAAATCAGAAGTTGCAGCGCTTATGTTTGATCAGCATGAGTAGGCGACGTTTGGCCTCTAGTCTTTGTTCTGGCAACTGTTCTTCAAGCGGTGGAACTCCGCTCCAGCACAGCGAACAGAACATGTGGCCATTGCGCATCCAATACGTTTCCATTGAACCGCCAACTGATTGGCCACAGATCAGACATTGAAAAGGCTCTGGCATCGTGAACGCAGACCTACAACCTGTTAACCCACAGTGCGCTTCTTTGCTGATGATGACTGTTCACAATAAGCGTCTTGCTTGGTTGGTGAATCTTTTGTCGACATTGGTGTGCCAAACCAACGTCGCTTGCCCCCTATCACAATGTAATCGTCGTAACTGTTTTGATGCTTGGTAGGCATAGAGATATTTCAGTCGTCCTGATCGTTGCGAACCTGTGTTTGATTGCCAGCGTCCTTAATCAATTTTCAAATACAGCTGCATCAGTCGTTATGCCATGGAGTCCTGCCACCATGAACGGCCCTGAAGGCATGAGTTGCAGTGATGGGCTTGCCATCAATAAGTTTTCTCAAATGGTGGTAGCGCCCCTGATCTGTATTAAAGATAAATCTTGATCTGTTCGAGGAGGATTTGCTCGCGGCTACTCGATCTCTGGGCGTCTCCGACCTGCATGGATGGTCGCAACTTCTGTAATTTCCTCAATTACCAAGTGTTTCCGCCAGTCTTGTGAACCATTCAATAAGTCATCCAGTTCCTCAGCTGTCATTTTTTTATCCAGACCGCCGAGAGTTCCCTTGATCGCGCATTTGATGATGATCTCTTGCTCATACGTCATGACTTGACGGCTGCTCCATCCAGTCTGCTCAATGATTCCGGGTCTGCTTGAAGTCAGTTTGTTTATTTACCATCTGAATTTTTCAGTGGGCTTGGCACTCCCTCTCAATTTCATCAGCTCATCGGCGAAAACAGGTTTGTCGTTGTCTGGTAGATCAAACACATAACCGATGTATTGGATTTCTTTCTTTTCGCAGAATCGATTTGTTGTGGCACCCTTGTATTCAATGCTTTCTAAGTATCCGTTTGGCTCAAGGGTAAATTCAAGGCCTTGCCTAGCCCATTCTTCACAGGCTTGTTCTGCCTGTAAGACTGACTGATAGTTATTGTTGCATGCTGTCAAGCTGCTAAGTGCTAAAATAATAAACAGTGGAAGATTTTTCATTGTATTGATGCGAACAGGTGTTTTCTATCTGCCAGAGCCTAGTTCCTCTTTGCTTCTTCAATAGAAGTTGATTGCTTCCCGTTGTCGATCGATCTGTTAATTGATTGCACCACTGCAATCCACCGCTTCATTCTGATTGTATGGCAACTTGGGGAGACTGGTTCTGTTCTTGTGTTGATCAGGCTCTGCTGAGCGACTGACGGCCATCTCTCCCGAGGCGCCAGATCTCGACTGGATCACTACGGTTCGCGCCAATGCCTCCTGTGTGGTGCTTGCTGGGATTTGTTTGTTCTATCACTGCAGTTACTGACTGTTGTCGCGAGTGTGCCCCGCACTGATGCCTCGTTCCCTTGCATGGACCGAATCTGTGGGATCTCTAACGTCTGATTGTGAGTGACTCCGAAACATCTAATTTGAAGTAAGAATGAAATCCGGTTCTCTTGATCATCTCCGCCTGTTAGCCCACGGATTGGTCATTGGTTGGGTCATGCTTCTAGTTGACGCAGCCTCTTTCAGTCATGCCATCAGCTATGCCCATGGATGTCGATGACCTTGCATGACCCCCGCTGGATCCTGGTTGCCTGGGCCGTGGTGGCCGTTGCTTCCGCACTGCGCTTTTGGCGACTTACTGGTCCCTTTCGTTCCAAAGTGAAGGCCCAGCAGCGTTTGGAATCTCTCAACCCTGAGCAGGCGCGGGCCTCTCTTGAAAGGTCTTGGCTGAAAAGCGACACACGAAACCATCGCTGAATAACATCGGTAGATGGCCGATTCGATGTCATCTCAGCAGTTGGAGCGGGAGCTGAACAAGGCCCGGGAAATGGGGCGCTGGCTCAGTGACGATGAGCTTGAGCAGATCGAGCACGAGCAGCGGTTGACTCGACATGAGCAGCAGCAGGATGCACAACGGCGTCGGAAACTTGTTTTTTTCACTGCGATCTGTGTGGTGATTCCGCCTCTTTGGCCTGTCGCTATTGGGCTCAGCCTGCATCTGCTGTTCCCCCAATCGTTCCGCCGTCTGCTCTGGTTCGCCGGCGGCAGTCTGTTGCTACTTGCTTTGCTGGGAGCTGCTGCGAGCGTCACTGTTGTGTCGTTGCTCTGGATGTTGATCAGCTGATTTTTAGAGACTGAGTATTAACCAGGCCAACGAACATCCGACCAATAGTGAGATAATGCCAAGCAGAGACTTCCAGAAGCGTGGATCATCGGGCTGGAACAAGGGTCTCGAGAATCACCTGGTCAGGTCAGCCTGATTGATCCATTGTCAACCTGCTTGAGCAGGTCACTGCGCAACTTGAGATCTTGATCGTCGAGATCCTTGCGTGTGAGCAGCGAACGGTAAGCAGCCTCACTCATGCGGCTGTGAAGCTTGGCGTTCAGGTAAAGCTCAACCATGGGAGGCCTAATCCTGAAGAAACCCTAATCGCGAAAGTCAGGCGATTGTGGAGCTCCGTAGGTTCATTGAACACCGTGAACAGGTGATATTGAGGCAACGGATGCCAAAACTGGGCGCATCAGCCATCTGTCGAGATGAACGGAGGCATGTCCTGTTTGAGCACCCAGCAGGTTGCCGCTTTCTGTGTCTGCCAGGCTTGCATCAGTTGCCTTGCCAACTGGCGAAGCTGCTCAGGGTCCTGGGTTGTTTCGAGGGCACGATTGAACTGCTCGATCTGGAATCGCTGCTCGGTGGTGAGTTGAATGCTGCCGTTCATGCCGATCACCTTGCGGAGTCTTCGCAAGGTATCGGGATAAACCAAACGTTTTGTTACGGATCACACGGTTACTCCCGGTTTTCAGTGAGTCCTCACTTATCGGGCTAGATCTCCGTATTGCTTGGATGCACTCGGCATCATCACGAGTGGCAGCATCGGGATCGGTTTCAGCCGTTGTGTCGCTGAGATCTTTTGTTGTCACTCGGTCTGTATCGAAGTTGAAGCACAAGATGCTTTGGTGCCACGCTCCAGCAAATTTCAGGCCTTTGCTGTTGTTGAGACGGTCATAAAGTCTTTTGGGCCAAGAATCTTGATCTGGCCTGATGTTTTAGGTCGATGTCCGCCCAGGTCACAGGACAGTCAGAGAAAAGAGAGCAGGCCCTGGTTCAGACAGCCATCCTTCTCTCGCTTCACCACCCGTTACCAGCACAGTTGTGATTGCAGCATTTGGGAGGTCGTTCAGCATTTCTTGTGGCCATCTGGATGATGTCCGGAGTCAGGCTGAACCTCTCGAGGCCATGGTGATGACTTCTGTATTGGTTGATCACCCATACCCCTAAAACAACTCAAAGCTCTCCCCGTGAACGTCAAAAACGACACCATCTCCAGTAGAAGCTCAAAGCAGCTCAGTCTTGATGAAGTTGTAGGTGCTGCCTAAGAGGCTGGTCACGATTGTTCTGCTAACAAACGCAACCTACTCAGCGGAAAAAACGAGAAGGCGTGGTTGGTGGTGGTCAGGCTTGTGCTGTGCTCAAACAAGCGTGGTTCCTATTTCTCGCCGAAATGAACCAATGAATGCTGGTGATGGTGTGCTGTTGAAGAGCCTAATCACACAAAGCTTTGGCAATCACAGGGATTTTGAGGTCTTTCCTCACGCTCGTAAACCGATCAATCATTCACCAATATTTGACACGGTTGAACTCAGTTGAGCAGAAGTCGTCCAACTGCAATGGCTAATGGTGCACGCGTTTGATTGTGACTCGAATCTTACTGAAACCTTAAACTCAGATGAACATGCGCTGAATCGACCTTCATCGAAATCAAGTTTTCGTTAGGTTCTCAGTTGTTAAAGGCGTATGCCTGCTTCTGTTAGGAAGGGAGCCAAACTCATGGCCAACGAAGAGCGCACCAGGCCCAGGGACTTCATTGTTGTGGGTGGAAGGCGTCGCTGGTTTTCTGTTCCAGACAAAGATGAACGCTTTAGTGAGCTTCAACAACGGGTTACACAGGAACGAGACCTCGCCATACCAGAGTGCCCCTCGGAAATCGGCTGACACTATTGTTCTGTCAAGTCTTGGCGCGCCATTGATCAGCTCTCTCAAGGCGGGTTGACCCGCTTCAGATAGGAATTGCGAGGATGTTGATATTTGGAGAATCAATAGAGTTAGCGAAAAATTTTTTAGATTTTTATCATTTATAACACTGATTGAGATTCGGGTCCGGAATTAAGTTATAGCTTTGATCTCAATGACTTCGTTATTATTAATCGATTGAGTTATGCTTTTTCACCGGCTGAAATCGATGAATTGAGCATAGGACTGTAGGACTCCTCGGTCTATTCAGCGTAGGAGTCGGTTTTGGCTCATGCGTTGCCAGTTCCATTGTTGTAGCTGGGGGCCTTGGAGGTTTTTCAGTCGATGCACTTTCGCTTAGATCTGACGGAATACAGCTACTCGGGATGAATAGTGAGATCCCTGGCCTCACCGTCGCTAAGCTGTGGATCTGAAATCCTGATCAAATCCAGTCGGTAACTTCTTTTAAACAAAATACGATGTATTTCAAAACTATTTCAAACAGTGTTCTGATTGTTCTGTTGACAACCGGATTAGTTGGGTGCTTTGGTCGAAATCAAAAAAACATCAAAAAGATTCCGATGATGATGGATTCCAATAAAGTTCTTGCTTTAGTTGATTGTTCAAATCGGGAAGTGCAGATGGTGGACGATTCGGAAATTTCAAAGCATGGTTCCCAGTGGATGTCTCAATCTGAACTGCAAAAATCAGTAATGAAAGATGCTAAAAAGCATGGAATGCAACAAGTTGTTCCCCTAGCGATGGACATGTGGGAAAGTCAAATCGATATTGTTTGCAGAAAGTAATGACCGTCAAGGTCTTAGGTATGTTCTCTTCGAAATCACTTTAAAACTTGATCCAGCAGATTTTGTCTGGTTGAGTAGTCTCTTTGGGTCCTTTACTTGCGTTTTGCTTTCGTAAAAGTCACAGTATTGGCTATGCAGCCACACCCTAACTATTCTCTTGTCTTCAATTATCGAGCTAGCCATGACGCGATGGAGAAGTCGGGTCTGGTACCTAGCTTATCGAGGTCAGCTTAGACAGTCCTGTCAAAATTTAAGGACGCTTCTCTTTATTTTCAGCGTCGGAATCCCATCTGCAATTCAAAGAAAACTACTGGCAAGGCTGTCAGTGCTGGTCTCAGTTTCTCAAGCTCATCGGGTAGACCATGCACTTCGAGCTTGGTGAGTTCGCAGATTTGCAGAATTTGTTGCAGCAGCTCACCAACATTCTCCAGATGAGCCAAGGCACCTGCCGCACCTCGGTAGCCTTCGCGGCAATGAAGCATCTCTCCTGCTTTGGTAAATCCGTAGTAAAGACAGAGAGGTTCCTGGTTTGAACGATCGACGAACTGTTTGCACAGTTCCATCACCTCTTGTTCGCGTTCAGCAGGAACGCGGAAGTAGGGATAGATCGAGACACATTGATCGTCAAGGGTCATGGTTGATGGATTAGATCAATCCATTGATTAGCTATGGAGAGCGCTGCTGGTCAGGCTGCCTTGCTGATGGGCATCAACGTCTGCTCTGTCGTGGGTGTTGTGTCCTTGTTCATGTGCTCTGACTGAAACAAAGTGTCGACCAGCCCGGTTGGCATCTTCCACAGATCGGTAATTGCCTACGTGGGTGTAATCACGGCCATCGCTGGTTGCTGACACCGAAAACAGGTTGTTGGTGACGCGCTGCACACTCCAATGCATGAAGCAGGAGGGAGCCGAATGTTGAAGGGCCATGTCACGCCAGAAACCGAATGTGTTCAAACTATGACCATTGCTGGTGCAGGGGTCGGGAGCTTCTTAAAACTCAAATAAGTATTTATTTTTTCTAAAGAATTAACTCCTGAGTGTTTTGCGTTTGATCATTTCTTGTGTCTTTGATGTCGCCGATGATCTTCGCCGTGTCGCAAAAGCTGTTCTGATCTGATTAGAAATTGGTTTCACCAGCGTCTCGGAATGATCGACGATTGGCTTAATTTCTAGTTTGTCTTGGAGTGTTTACGCTCGTGATCACTGATGGGTAGACCTCGAACTGAGCCGTCCAGCGGTGCTTCTGGTGTACGCCCGCGCGATCGCCCTACAAAAATCTGTTCAGTTTGCGGCAGGCCGTTTCAGTGGCGCAAGAAATGGAAAGATGTCTGGGATGAGGTGCGCTACTGCTCTGAACGCTGCAGACGCCAAAAAAAATCCCCGATCAACGATCGGGGACGCTGATGCCGGTGATTGAAGTCCCCAACACCCGGCCCTTGAACGGGGATATCGCAGCCATGACTGCCTCCCGTTCACCCATCTACCAATAGGTCTGGTGTATGCCATTGCGCAAGCCCCATATCTGGTGTTAGTAGACGAGTCTGCTGACTTGAACGATGACATTTCGCCCGTCGCTTGCATCGCTTTGGGCGGGTGCCACTACATGTGGCGTTGAATGTCGAGCCGTTGTTGGATGACCAGTAAAGCCGGCGCGGTCTGCGGCTGGAGAGATTGATCTGAGTCATCATGTTGGTTGAAGCCTTCACCCAGACGGTTCATCTCTGCTGATATGTATTCCAGGCCACCATGTTTGAGATCATCTGTGTTCTGATACTGCCGGTGATGTTGATCGTGTATTACGCAATTCAACGTCTTGTTGTGCATCACAGCAATATGGAAGTGAAGCTGATGATTCACGATTTGATTGTGGAAGCAATGAACAAGCATGATCATGACTTCGAAGAATGATCACTTCCGGGTTGGGGCATCCTCACCTCCATTGCATGCGTTTGTTTGATCAGATCCGCTAGCACCAAATCAGATGTAGTTGATGCACATGACAGTTTCTGCTCTGCATGGCTTCACTCTTGAGGCCGTCGAGCTTGCACCTGTTCCGGTGATTACTGTGTCGGCCTGTGGACGGCTCACTCATAACGACTATGTGTCGCTGATTCCGCAGCTACAGGCTGCCATTGATGAGCAGACCAGCGATCGCCTCCGTCTTGTGTTGGACGCTCGCGAACTGAGGGGCTGGGAACCAAGAGCTGCTCTCGATGATTTGCACCTGAGCATTGATCACGGTCTCCATGTTGAACGAGTTGCTCTGATCACCGATGCTCGCTGGCTCAGCTTGTTCAGTCGGCTTGCAGGTCTGTTGATGCCTGGGCAAATCCGCAGTTTTCACGAACGGGAGGCGGGCGATGTCTGGGTGAGGTCCTGAGAGTTGATGTCATTCCCTAAAATGGAAACATCGATATCGCGTGATGGTGATCGCCGTTTGTTGAAGCGAGGCTTGCCTCTTACCGCAGTCTGGATTGGTTTCCTCTTCTTCACAACTGCCTGCGGTAGTCCGACACGGCTGGGCTCTCCCGGGGCGGGCGATCTCTCCCAGGACAGTGTTGTTGAGGATCCTTCGGCCAAAGACCGTCGCCCCAAGGTGCTGACCACGTTCACGATCCTCGCTGACATGGCTCGCAATGTCGCTGGCGACAGGCTGCAGGTGGAGTCCATCACCAAGCCCGGTGCCGAGATTCATGGTTATGAATTCACTCCCAGCGATATCGAGCGGGCTGCAGGTGCCGATCTGATTGTTGAAAATGGCCTGGGTCTTGAGCTCTGGGCAAAACGTTTCACTGAAGCCGCTGGTGATGTGCCCACCGTGACGCTCACCGATGACATTGAACCGCTGCTGATAGCTGGGGATGCCTATGCCGGTCGCCCCAATCCGCATGCCTGGATGTCTCCCAAGGCAGCCCAGCAGTACGTTGACCGCTTGGTTGAGGCTTTTTCGGCGCTTGATCCTGAGGGTGCCCAGCAGTACGAGGCCAATGCGGAGCTCTACAAAGGCCGTCTTCAGAAACTGGATGTGGAACTGCGCAATGCATTGAAGCTGCTGCCAGCCGGTCAGCGCCTGCTGGTGACCTGTGAAGGAGCTTTCAGTTATCTGGCGCGCGATTACGACCTTGAAGAGGCTTATCTGTGGCCCGTCAACGCTGAAAGTCAGATTTCCCCACGTCGTATGGGCCGATTGATCGAACGGGTGAAGCGTGATCAGGTGCCAGCAGTTTTCTGTGAAACCACAGTTAGCGACAAGGCTCAGCGCGAGGTTGCCAGAGCTGCTGGCAGTCGTTTCGGTGGTAGCTTTTATGTTGATTCCTTGTCGGATAGCAACGGTCCTGCAGCCACCCTGCTTGATCTGCAGCGCCACAATGTGAAACTCATTCGAGCTGGGCTGGGTTCCGCCGCCGATCCAAAGCCATGACGATTCGGATCGCAGCTGAACAACTCTGCGTTGACTACAACGGCTCTGTCGCTCTTTACGACGCATCGCTGACGCTGCCTGCTGGTTGCATTTGCGGAATGGTGGGGATGAACGGAGCTGGCAAAACCACACTGTTCAAGGCACTCACTGGCTTTGTGCGTCCGTCCCGAGGACGAATCCGCATCAACGGTCTCAACGTGGCTGAAGCCCAGAGGGAGCAGGCTGTGGCTTACGTGCCCCAGAGCGAGGGCATCGACTGTGATTTCCCTGTTTCTGTCTGGGATGTCGTGATGATGGGCCGCTATGGCTCGATGAACCTGCTGCGCATCCCTCGTCAGTCCGATCGCCTGGCGGTGCGTAATGCCCTCGAGCGGGTTGAACTGCTGGATCTGAGAGATCGGCCCCTTTCTGCCCTCTCTGGTGGTCAGCGCAAGCGAGCATTTCTGGCCAGGGCGATTGCCCAGAGAGCATCTGTGCTTCTGCTCGATGAGCCCTTCAACGGCGTTGATGTACGCACCGAGAAGCTCATGGCGGAATTGTTTCTGCAATTGCGCAACCAGGCGTGTTCGATCCTGATCTCGACCCATGACCTCAGCCATGTGCGTGATTTCTGTGATCTGGTGGTGCTGATCAATAAGACCGTGCTGGCCTATGGAGAAACATCGGAGGTTTTTACCCCAGAAAATCTGTCGCTGGCATTCGGCGGTCTTCCACCTGATGTGTTGCGGGGTTCGTAGCGACCTAAGTAACCACTCCCCGCACCTGATCCGCAGGCAGTGTTCGATGCCACCTCTGGTCAGTGCTGGTTCAAATCCCATCACATCATTCCGCTACAGAACGATGCGAGCCGCGTGAACAAAACGATCAATGGCTTTGAAGAGTTCTGCTAGTTCCTGGGAGCTTTTGCAATCAGTGCAAAAAACTTGGAGGCCATGCTCGCAAGGTGTAGATAAATTATGGTTTAAGACCAAACGCTTGGGCCAGTACTTCAAGGAGTCGGGCTTTCAATTTAATTAGGAAAATTAATTAGATGCTGACTAAACGCCAAGAGGAGAAACTATTCAAGTTAGGAGCAGTGATTAGCTTTGTGCCTTTTTTCCCGCTGGTAGTCCATGCGTATGAACTTGCTTTCGTCAGCAGGACTCGCCCACACCTGGCGCTGGTCATGTTTTCTTTTCTGCTCGTCCTCAATATATCCCTAAGACTTCCCTATTTGCGAAGTACAAACAGGCTCGTCTTTGCGCAAGTTGCATCTGTATGGGCTATGAACATTTTGATTCTTTTCTTTTATTTGATAGCTTTGTTTGTTGATTGAAGGAAGGGTTGTGATAGGTATTTGATTGTTGTCTTATGTGATTGCTATTAGTCAGCGCTCTCAGCTCTTTGGTGTTATCGATTCATTGCGCTTCATGTCTCATCTGTTGTTGGTGTTGGCTGTCCGTCGACCGCTTGGGCATGTTCTGAATTTAATTTGAATCTTCTATAGAACTTTCATAAAAGGTTCTGCGTGAGGTAGCGTCTTGGTTCTTAGGGTATAGATGGAAGTGTTTGCTGCAATGAAGAGTGTTCGCCAATCTGTGCCTCCCCAATGAAAGTTGCCAACATTCTCAGGGGTCTCAATGATCCCCAGAAGTTCTCCTTGGTCGTCGAAAATCCAGATTCCCCCGGGTCCCGAAACCCAAATATTGCCATGTTCATCGCATTTCATTCCATCGGGTATTCCCTGTTCGAGTTGGCCATTACCAATGTTCTTTGCGAAACATCTTCGTCCAGAAAGGCCCCCGTCGGGATTGACGTTATAGACGTCGATGAGTGCTTGACTTGAATCATTGATGTACAGCAATGATTCGTCTGGGGAGAAGCAAAGACCGTTTGGTGTTCTGTAGGCATCTGGCTCCACTGCAAGCTGAAGCTCTTGACTGGGAGTTAGTCGGAACACCCCTTGAAAACCCAAGTCTTGTTCGCGCTCTTTGCCGAATCCAGGCATGCGTCCGTATGGGGGATCGGTGAAATAAATTGATCCGTCCTGTCTAACGCATAAATCATTAGGGCTATTTAATTCTTTCCCTTCAAAGCTGGAGGCTAATATATCGCGCTTTCCATCCTGGTCGATAAGGACTAGCGAAGAGCTAAGGTGCTCGCAGGCCAGCAGATTTAAATTTTTATCGTAGGTTAGGCCATTTGATTTTTGTGAGGGATTTCTTACTTCGCTGATCTGGCCATCTAGGGTCAATTTGCGGCAAATATTTGCTGGAACATCGGAAAATAGAAGGTGATGTTCACTTGGATTCCATATTGGGCCTTCAGTAAATATGAATCCAGTGGCAACGCGTTTGATCTCTGCCTCGTTCGATAAGAGGTTCCAGATTTTGTCGGATTCAGCTTTGATCAAGTTGGACCTGCTTGAGCGGAATTGGTGATCTTGTGCTTTTTGTAGCAGCGTCAAAGCTGTGTCGTCTTTGGCTTCTAGTCTTCTTTACTTTTTAATATATATCAATACTTTTTCAGGTTTGTTTGGTCCGATCTGATGGGTTCCAGTGCGCTAATCATTGTGCTCGCTATTGGTTGGTAACTGCAGTTAATGCTCATTCGTTGGCAATGATTGATGACGACTTCCTGGTATCTGCGAGCCAGGGCTGAAGCGATACCCCGCTTGGCTTTCGTTGGTCTGCGGCTTCGGCTGCTGCCCCTGCTGCATCTGGTTGGCAGTCGGCTGTGTTCGGGACAGACGTGTTGTGCCTCACTGCCAAAGTTGATCAATCGCTGGATCGGATCGTTTTGGCTGGAAGTAGCGGCATCAAGTCTCCAGTTGATGTTCGAGGGCCTTGGCTTGTTTTTCGTAACAGCTGTTGCTTTTGGGATCGACAGCAACCTGAGACCCCTTTCTTCTTGGCTGGTGTTGTATTTGGTATGACAGGGATTGGCTGGTCATCGATTGCTGAGGAGCAAACGCAATGAGCGCCGTGGACTGCTTGAACACCTTTGTTTTGAAACAGCATTCGGATCAGAAGGAGCGCAACTTTGCCTGACTTTCTTCTGGAACCCTTGCGTCATGACTTCATGGTGCGCGCGTTGATGATCAGTGCCCTCGTTGGTGGAGTCTGCGGGCTGCTCTCCTGTTACATGACACTCAAAGGCTGGGCCCTGATGGGTGATGCCGTGTCCCATGCCGTTCTTCCGGGAGTCGTGCTGGCCTACGCCTTGGGTTTGCCTTTTTCCCTGGGAGCCTTTGTATTTGGTGTGGGCTCGGTGGCCACCATCGGATTCGTGAAGCAGAAGTCGCGAATCAAGGAAGACACAGTGATCGGCCTCGTGTTCACAGGCTTCTTCGCTCTCGGGCTTGTGCTGGTGTCGAAGACGCGCAGCAATATTGATCTCACCCAGATCCTGTTTGGCAACGTGCTGGGGATCTCCGCGGCCGATATCCAGCAGACCTGGATGATTTGCCTTGTCGTTGTGGCGCTGCTGCTGCTGTTCCGACGTGATCTGCTGTTGTTCTGCTTCGATCCCACCCACGCTCGCTCGATTGGCATCAACACCGGTTTTCTCCACTACCTCTTGCTGTCGGTGCTGTCGCTTGCTGCGGTCGCCGGCTTACAGACCGTTGGCATCATCCTTGTGGTGGCGATGTTGGTGACACCTGGAGCCACGGCCTACCTGCTCACAGATCGCTTTGATCGCATGACCTGGCTGGCCATCGGCAGCAGTGTGATGTCTAGTCTTCTGGGGGTTTATTTCAGTTATTGGACCGATAGTTCAACAGCTGGCTGCATCGTTCTTGTTCAGACCGGCCTTTTCTTGCTGGCATTTCTGCTGGCGCCGCGTCACGGAATCTTCTGCCGCCCCTCGTCATAGGTTTCTGTCTGATCGTTTACGCATTCCAGTGCTTTAGCTAACCAGAGCTAAGCAAGGATCTTTTCTATGTCTGTGATGCACCGTTCCTCAGCTGCTGCTGCCGCTTTGGCGGCCTCATCTTTGATGTGTGCACAGGTTCAGGCCAGTCCAGCTGTTCATGTCTTCAGTACTGCCATTACTGAGGCTGAAGTTCTTCAGATGCAAAAAGGGTGGTGCGATGGTCTGCTGGCTATCAGTGCCGCCTATCAGAACAGTGGCTACGACGCAGCAAAAGCCAAGGCGGCGGCTGTCATTGATGGCGCATACGCCTTCGACTATGGGCCTGTGGCGTTCAAGCCCACCTATGCCACAGGACCCGACACAATCCGCACCACGCGTGAGGGTGCATTGGCTTATTTCGTGGGTCCGGATCCCACAATCCCCAAGTTCAGGGACAAGAAGCTGGGATTCGCGACTTACCGCCATTGGGTCAAATGTGAGGTCGAGGACTATGTGGTGCAGCTGTTGGGCAGCACAGCCAATGCCATGGGGCAAATTATCCTCACCGACTCGCAGGGCCAGACCGCTGCACCTGAGAAGACCTGGACCTTTCTTCGCCAATTAGATGGTTCGGTTCGCATCGTGCTGCATCACTCATCAGCACCATTTGATGCGCGCTAGTTCGTAAAGGGTTTCCATTGGCTGGGCTGATGTTGGAGAATGGGCGAAACACATCTGCGTTGTCCAGCCTGATGCTCCTCTCCAACCGATCCGTCGTTCGGGGTTCCCTGGCCGCATTGGCCGCACTCACTCTCGTGGGAGCACAATCGGCCCGGGCCCACCATGTCCCTGGCGATGATCACACCGGTACCCTTCTCTCTGGTGATTCAACCAGCACGGCCCAGGGCATGAAATCCATCTTCAGCACAAAGGCTGAAGCTGAGGCCGCTGCCCCAGGCTTCAATTGCTCGGGAGCTCACAAGATGGGCAATCAATGGATGCCTTGTTCATCCCATGGACACGGTGCTCACTGATTGCCATTGCTGCCTCAGGCTCTCAAAGCTGTGATGGTCTGAGGCGACTTGGTCGGTAACTGAGCAGAAATCTCTGATCCTCGGCTCTGACTGCAGTGATGCAGTCTTCTTCTGTGTTCCAAATCCAGATCTGTTGAGGGATCTGATCGGTGTCATTGATTGTGGTGCTGACGGGAGACCCGTAACGGGTTCTGAGCCCTGCTAGCACCTCCGTCATGTCATCACTGGGAAGGCTGTACACCAGCTGTTCTAATCCTTGGTTACCGAAGCGCAGATCCAGTTGTTCAACGGGGAGTTCACCGATGTGCTGGTTGCTGACGCGATAAATGGCCGACGAATCCACTTCCAGAGAACGGGCTGTTCCCAGAGAAATCTCCAGACGCTGTTCAACGGTTGAGCTGTCCATGCCCCACTGCAAGCCAGGGATGCAGGCCATGGTTTGTCCTGGCGACCAGAGCACTACGGTTGCAATCAGAAGATGCAGCAGCCGTCGCAGCGAGCGTCGCACCATGACTTCTAAGACGACATCTCTGCTCAGACGTTAGTGCTGATGTACAACGCTGTCTGTTGTGCAGCTGTCGTGCGCTCGCCAAGCTGAATGGTGTCGACATTGCTGCTGATGATCCCTACGTTGATTTGCGGATTCATCAAGGTTGTGCCTGAACTGCCCTGGGCTGAATGACGCGTCTTGCCACAGCCTGGGCCATCTTCCAAGGTCTGTTGATCGAGGCACTTCCCTTTTTGATGCTGGGTGTCACCATTGCCGGCCTCGCCCGCTGGCTGGTTCCCCAGTCAGCCTGGGTCCGTCGTTTGCCACGGAATCCCCTGCTTGCACCGGTCGTGGGGGCATTACTTGGGTTTGCACTTCCAGCCTGCGAATGTGGCAACGTGCCTGTGGCACGTCGCCTCTTGGCCAGCGGAGCCCCGCTGGGTACGGGATTTGGTTTTCTCTTCGCTGCGCCCGTTCTCAACCCCATTGTTCTGGCCAGTACCTGGGCGGCATTTCCCGATAAGACCTGGTTGCTTTGGGCCAGGCCTGCAGGGGCTTTTTTAATTGCTCTTGCTTTAAGCGCCTTGCTTGGGCTGATTCCTGAATCCCGTTTGCTTGAGGGGGCACTGCTGGAGGAGCGCAGGCTCAGTCAGCCCCTGTCCAGCATCGGGCTGTTGGAGCGTCGAATAGGGATGGTCGGATCAGGCCCTGCCAAGTCTGCAATGAAAGCCCGACCCTCGGCTTTTCTGCCGCGTGAACTTCTTTCCCACAGCACCCGGGAATTCCTCAGCCTGCTCACACTGCTGGTGCTCGGAAGTGCTCTGGCTGCCGTGGTGCAGACCTGGCTGCCACGCAGCTTGCTGCTGGCGCTTGGCAGTGCGCCGACACTCTCGGTGTTGGCGCTGATGTTGCTGGCGCTCGTGGTCTCGGTGTGTTCCAGCGTGGATGCTTTTCTGGCACTCGGCTTTGCTGCCCAGGTCACCCCAGGAGCTTTGCTGGCTTTCCTGTTGCTGGGGCCGGTGGTTGATCTCAAACTGGTTGGATTGTTCACCGTTTTGCTCACTCCGCGAGCAATTGCAATTACAGCGCTGTCTGCATCACTGATGGTTCTGTTGATTGGCCAGTGGGTGAACCTGATTCAGCTCTGATGTGGTGGCCGCTCCGATGAGATCTCTGCGTCACCTCCGTCGGGCTGCTGTTCTCCCCCCTCTGGTGCTCACACTCTGGGGTTGGGTGTTGGTATGGAGCACTCTTTCGTCCAGGTTGGATCTGCTGCTGAATGCGGCCTTTCACCCAGTGGTCGCCGTTGCCGGTGTGGTCCTGATGCTGGTTGGACTGATGCAGCTGCGGTTGGCTGGTCGGCGTCGCGTGCCAGTTGCTCCTCTCGGCTGGCTGTCGTCCGCAGTTGTGGCGTTGTTGATCCTGTTTCTGCCTCCACAACCATCGTTCAGCGACCTGGCCGCGAACCGTCCGGACAGTCTTCCGGCGGCACCCACTTTGAGCTTTTTCCTGCCTCCGGAGCAGCGCACCCTGACGGAGTGGGTTCGGTTGCTTCGCAGTCAGCCTGACCCGGAGTTGCACGCTGGAGATCCTGTGCGGATCAGCGGTTTTGTGCTGGATCGACCGGGAGAACCATTGCAGCTGGCCCGCTTGACCGTGCGTTGTTGCCTCGCGGATGCCACGCCAGCAGGCCTGCCAGTGGACTGGCCGGCTGAAGCCGATCCGAGGGTGGATCAATGGTTTGAGATCGAGGGAACGATGACTGTTCAGGAGCGCAATGGGGTGCCGGTCAGTGTGGTGAAACCCACCAAGCTGACACTGATTCCAAGGCCTGAGCGGCCGCTCGAACCATGACCATGCCGGCTTCATCGTCACGGCCTCGGCTGTTGCTCGGGTGTCTTGCGGCTCTGGTTGGACTGGCTGTTGTGCAACAGCAGATCCTGCTGCGACGACCACCTTGGCTTCAGTCCGTTGCCATTCAGCCGCTTCGTTCCGGAGCCGCTGCGCTGGATGTCATCTTCAGCAGGCCGATGGATCGCTCCACTGTCGCAGCCAGTTCATTAGTTCCGGATCTTCCTCACAGCTGGTTTGGGCGACAGGATCGACTACGGCTTCTGGTGGACTCTGGCCAACCCATTGCGGGACCGCTTCGCCTGGAACTGCTTGGTGAGGATCTGCGGCAGTTGCCCCTGAAAAGCCAGGTGGTCTGGTGGAACCCCAGGCCGCACCTGCTTGCGGTGGTGCCTAGCGAGGATGGAGAACGATTGAAGCTGCGCTTGCGAGATGGACGATGGCAATCGCTTGCGCCTGTGCAGCAACGCATCCTGCAGATTGAACCACTGGGGAATGGCACCGGGGTCGCATTGGTCAGTGATGACAGTGAGGCACGGCAACGGGTGCTGTTGCGTCAACTGGATCAGCATGCTCTGAGCATCCGCGAGCAAGGTCTTACGGATCCGGCGCTGGGCAGCCTTGAAACGCTGGAGTCTGGAGACTCGGGATCTCTCTTGTTTGCTCATCTAAGCAGCAATCAACTTGGTGAATTGCTGGTTCAGCTCGGAGGGTTTGAGCCAGATAGTGATCGTGTTTGGATTCAGTCTGAAGGCAAAGAGCCACGGCTTCTCGACTTGAAGCCCAGCGGTCCTCTGCGTTTGCTTCCCGACGGCAACGGACTGGTGTTGCCCTCCTTTGACGGTCTGGAGTTGTTGCCCCTGAATCCTTCCCTGGATGGAGGATCACGACAGTCGCTTCCGGGAAGTCGGGAGGTGAAGGCCTTCTGCTCCGGCTCCGGGCGCGCTCTGCTTGTGCGTCATTGGCCTGACTACCGCCGATCCCTCGAGCTGGTGATTCCGGCTCGGCCTCCACAGCAGGTCTGGTTGGGTGAAGCCGGGGTGATGGCGGCGGCCTGCGATAACGGTGGTGATCGTCTCTGGCTGGTGCTGCGTGAAGCCGGACTGCGCACCGAGGATGTGCTCTTGCAGCTCGACAGCGAGGGTCAGGAGATTCGTCGACGCTCCCTGGGGCCATGGCGATTGAGCTCGGGGTCGGAACTCGATTACGACCCGGTCAGTGATCAATTGCTCACGGTGGTTCAGAAGCCAGCTGCGGATCATGGTCGGATTGCTCTGATTTCTGGAAGCAGCCTCGGTCTTGAGGTGCTCGAGCAACCCGCGGTGCTGGCGCGTTGGCTACCGGCGGGAGGCGTATTGACTGACTTTTCGGACCCCTCTCGATAACTTGACTGATAATCGTTCTCAGCCCATGAGGGTGCCTCCCCTCGTCGCGCAAGGCCTGTCTGTCGCCTATGGCGACCATGTCGTTGTTGATGATGTGTCGCTGACGCTGGAAGCCGGAACGCTGTCGGCATTGGTGGGCGCCAACGGCACCGGCAAGTCCACTTTGCTGCATGTGCTGCAAGGCCGGTTGATCCCCTCCGCTGGCAATGTCGCCTGCGATGGGATGCCGATTCAGAGTTGTCGTGACCGGGTGGTGCTGATGCCGCAGCGGGGCAGGATTGACTGGTCTTTTCCCATCACGGTGCGTGAGTTCGTCGCACTCGGGGAGATCGGTCACCATTCCTTTGGTTGCTGCGATAGGGAGGCGGCACTGCAGCGTGTCGGCCTGGAAACACTGGCCACCCGCCGCTTGGATGCGTTATCGGGAGGTCAGCAGCAACGGGCATTACTGGCCAGAACGCTGGTGCAGCCGTCTCGGGTTCTGTTGCTGGATGAACCTTGCGCTGCTATTGATCCGCCGTCTCGAGAGAAGCTGCTTTCCCTGATGCGTCAACTGGCTGATTCAGGGCACACCCTGTTGGTGAGCAACCACGACTGGGGAGCGGCTCTTGATCTCTATGACCGAGTGATTGTGCTCGATGGTCGTGTTCTGGCGGATGGACCACCGCAGCAGGTGCGCCACAAGCTCAGTAGCCGGCCTGACCGCCTGGAGCACAGCCATGAGTGAACTCGATCTGTGGCTGGTGCCATTGCTGATGTCGCTGCTTATTGGGGTGCTTTGTCCTGTCACCGGCACGTTGCTGGTGACGCAGAGACGAGTGCTGCAGGCCAATCTGATTTCCCATGCCGTTCTCCCGGGCGTCGCCATCGCGGTGGGATTCGGCGTGGACCCAGCCATCGGCGGTGTGATCAGCGGTCTGCTGGGATCACTGGCGGCTGAGCGCATGCAGCGTGGGCAACCGGCTGGCCAGGAAGCTGTGATCAACACGGTTCTTGCAGGTTTTCTCGGCCTCGGTGTGCTTTTGATTCCGGTGCTCAACATTCGCCTTGATCTGGAGGCCCTTTTGTTTGGCGATTTGCTGATTGTGGACTGGTCAGACTTCTACAAAGTGCTTGTGGCTGCCGCCGCGATGGCGTTGTTGCTGCTGACCCGCTATCGACAGCTTGTCTTTCTGGGTGTTGATCCAGAGGGTGCTGAGGCTTCAGGCTTGCCGGTCAGGAGCCTGCAGTTGGTTCAGGCGCTGGTCACCTCCATGGTGATCGTCAGCGCGATGTCTGCAGTTGGAGTGATTCTGGTAATTGGCTTGCTGTGCGCACCGGTGCTTCCGGGTCTCTGTCGAGTCAGCAGTCTGCGTGCCGCGATGCTTCAGTCGTCGCTGGTGGGCTTGGCCCTTAGTGGCGTGGGCTTCCTTGTTGCTGTTGTTCTCAACTTGCCTCCTGGCCCCCTGATCGGCGTTGTCTGCATGGTTTTGCTTTGTATCCCGAGACTGCGATTTGCTGACGCGACATGACTTGCACAGTCGGTGAGAATGATTATCATTTCCTGAGATATTTTGTCGCACTTTGCCTTTCCCCCTCGTCACGGCAGCAGCAGGAACACTGCTAGCCGCTGCATCTTCAGCCCCAACGGTTGTTGCAGTTGACGGCGTTCTTTGCGACATCACCAAGAAGCTGGTGGCTGATCAGGCCCGAGTGATTTGCCTGATCCCGCCGGGGGCAGACCCACACACCATGGCCCTCAGGCCTGCTGATCGAAGCAATCTCAGCAAAGCCAAGCTTGTGCTGCTGAACGGTTACAACCTCACACCCCCTCTCAAGGGCGTCAAAGCCGGTGGACCGGTGGTCTCCGTTGGTGAAATTGCTGTTCCCAGCAATCCCTTGAATGACCCGCATCTTTGGCATGACCCGGCGATTGCCGCATCCATGACCAATGCGGTTGCGGCCAAGCTCAAGCCTGTTTTCAACGGAACGCAGGACGCAGCCATTGATCAACGCAGGGCTGCCATGGATTCAGTGCTTGGTTCGCTGGGAACCTGGACGGGTCAGCAGATCAAGACAGTGCCCGCTGAGCAGCGGGTTCTGATTACAGGACACCGCGCCTATTCCTTCTTGGCACGTCGGTTCGGCATTCGCGAACTTCCTGTTGTTGATGAATACGCCACTGGAGGGCGGATGCGCCCCTCCAGCCTGAGTGCCATCAGCAAGGCGATCAAGAAGTCAGGAACCAAGGTGATATTCCCCGAGGCATTGCCCCCGTCCAAAACGATGCGCCGGATCAGCAAGGCCAGTGGCGTGCCACTGGCAAGCAAGCCCTTGTTTGCTGATGGACAGGCTCCAGGCAAAAGTCTTGTTCAAACAGCAACCGGCAACATCTGCACGTTCGTTGTTGCCCAGGGCGGACGTTGTGATGAAAACAGTGCAGCTCAGCTTCAGCAGCGTTGGGCCTCAATTCGCTGATTTATCTGCACACTTTTCTGATTTTCTGATCCAATGATCTTTTCTCGTCTTTCGTTTCTGAATGCCGCTGCGGGGCTTGCCTTGTTGCTGGCCGGTGATTCTGCAATCCGTGGGGTTCATGCGCATGGCGGACATGGTGGTGGTGAACAAGTGCCCGAGGGTGAATTCCGCGTCACTCCTGTAATCACCATTGAGGGGCATGGTGGGATGGAGACCAACCTCGATGGCAAGCCTGAGCATTACGCCATTGATGGTCAGTTTGGTTATGTCTTCGAATGGGGACTGCCCAACAATGGTGTCTTTGCCATTGAAGGTTCCATTGGACCTTCTGTTGTTTATGGGGAGGCGGAACACTTCTATGGAGTCGTGCATGCTCACGGCGACGACCATGACGATCACGATGATCATGGCCACGACGACCACGATGATCATGACGAGCATGATGATCACGATGATCACGATGATCACGATGATCACGATGATCACGATGACCATGACGACCACGATGATCACGATGATCATGACGAGCATGATGATCATGGCCATGACGACCATGACGACCACGATGATCATGACGACCATGATGATCATGGCCACGACGACCACGACGACCACGATGATCATGATGGCCATGATGATCACCATGGCCATGCGCATGGATCAGGTGCGCCTTTCAAACGCACGGATGTCAGGGGCTACTTAGCGGCTCGGTATCAACCCAATGAACAATTGGCTTTCCAGGTCGCTTGGATGCCTTACTACGTGACAGGTCCCGGTGAAGAATTCGGGGAAGGTCTGAAGAATGAAGTCGGTGTGAATGTCACCTACGCCTTCGGTGATGGTGATGTCAACTTTGCGCTCGGTGACGGATTGGAAGATGTGATCGACGGCGTATTCATCTCCGTTGAAAATCGCACTGGCTGGGAGTCAGATAGCACCTATATCGGTAACTACACCGATGTCTGGCCAGGTTTTGGCTTCAATGTTGACCTGCTGAACATCACACTTTCCGGTGGTCCTCGTTTCTACGTGCCGGGTAGTTATTCAGGCCTTTCATCACGCACCGACTGGGGTGGTGAGCTTGAGCTTGAATATCCGATCACAGACACCATTGCGCTTTTCGCTCATTGGGAACCTGTGTACAGCTCAGAAGATTGGGGTTCTGAGGGTGGCAAGGGATGGAATCACCACATCGGCACTGGTGTGACGTTCTCGTTCTAATCGATAAAGGATTGTCTTCACATTCCCCGTGACGACGATCTTTTTTTTTTTTTGATTGGGTTACTGTTGCCTTAGTGCTGTGTATGCAATGCTTCAGCCTGAAGTTGGAGCATTGCTTACATAAATTTTACCTGTGTAATCTTGCCGATCAGGTCAGATCAGTTTTGAGCATGCACACTCAATCTCTATTCAGAATTGCCTGAACAAGGAAAAGCTGGATCAGGACGGTTCAGTCAATTATTTTGAAAAAGTTAGTCAAATCAAGCAAATATTTTATACCCCGGTGTTTTTTGTTTTATGGGCAATCTGTTGCGTGCATTTTAGCTAACTTTCTTGATCTGCATCCACATGATTGAGCTGACATCGATTTTGATCAAGGTCTCCAGATGCTCTTGGGTTAGAGCTCGGGCATCATTTTCTCGCCCCTGAAGAGTGAGTTTGGAGAGTTGACCCATGCACCAGTTCTGTAATGCAGCTGCCTGGGCTCTGCGGCATCCGTAATGACATTGTTCCGGCAGATCCATCGAGCTGGATTCAGTGCAAGTTGTCTACTTGTGCAAACGAATGCGTGTGGATTCAAGCTCAACATCCGCACGTAGCGAAATGCACCTTTGTGCTGTTCCTGTATCAAATGGGTGCATTCGTGCTTTGTTGAGTGCCCGTTTTTTCTATTGATATTGCAAGTTCTTGGCAGTAATTCTGATTGCGGTCAGAAGCATTCTTGATCAAGACATCATTGTTTTGATTGATCATGTTGTCTGTTTCACCGGTGCGGGCACTCCCTGTCGGCGTCTTGTAGATGCTGCTGGCTATGTGCTGCCACTGCATAGCTGCCACTGCATAGCTGCCACTGCATAGCTGCCGTTAACTAGCTGCCGCTAAACAGCTGCGAGAGCTGATGCCATTGGGTCTTCTGGAGACTGCTCTCCTGGTGGCAAGCGCCGGCTTGGCTCACGTTGTGCTGATGGTGGTTTGCAAACCCTTGAGGCTCGTTTGTGAAGAGGTGCTACGGCTGATCGACAGCTTCTGGCTTGGCTTCAACCGGCGATTCTTATGGCGTTCCGACTGTCGTTCTAATAACGGTTTTTGCAGCCATCGAGTGGGATCTGGTCTGTTGGGATGGTTGTCTTCTGTACCTCAGGGACAACGTCTTGCTGGGTCTTCTGGTAGCAAATGGCTCAAAGGAACCCCTACTGCTTCTGAGAATCGCTTGCATGAAGGTCAGTTTTGCTTCTAGAGTCGAGATCGATTCTCAATAGCAGGACGTTATCCGTCCATGACTCTCTCGGCTTACCGGTTTCTTCCCGATGCTCCAGTGGCATTGATGACGATGCCCCGTCACCAGACCGTGTTGATCGACCCGGCTTCTGCTGGCCAAGGCAGCATTCTTGAAGTCCATGAAGGCTTCTGCCGTGTGTATTGCCCCTGCGAGGAAACAGAGGGTATGACTCTGGCTTTCCTTCAGGCGGGCGACCGCCTGAGGACTGACCGCCTTTGCAGCGAAGGCATCTGCGTCGAAGCTCTCACTGATCTGCGCCTCGCCCGCAGTGTTTCATCTGACGATGAAGTCGGCATGGACGCAGTGAATGAGTGGACGTTGCAGCTTCTGCGCATCCGTCACCTCGGACAGGCTGAGCAGAGGCTTCACGCTCTCTTCGCGCTTCTCGTCAATCGTTTAGGCAAGCGATGCAGCGATTGCTTCCAGTTGCCATTCCGCCTGACGCATGATCGTCTTGGAGAGCTGATTGGAGCCACGCGCGTCACCACGACACGTCAGGTCTCCAAGTGGAGAAATGTTGATCAAATGAACTGTTCGGGTGGTGAATTCACCATGAACTTCTCGATCGACATGATCAGCACCGCACCTCTGACCCATCTCTGATGGCTTTGATCCACCGCCAGGGCACCAATCTCATGGCAACGCTCTGTGGTGATGCAGAGCGTTGTTCCAGGCGGAGTCTTCAAATCAATCAACAGTGCAATCTGTGCCTGAATCAGAGATTGATCAAGCGATTACGAGCTGAGCAGTCTCAGATTGCATTGCGCCTCAGAGAGCTACAGAAGCTGATTGCAGGGATGGATCGTGAATTCGTTGCCGATCCTCTGGCATGGGATTTCGCGAACGAAGTTGCCCGACGGGCGATTGTGAAAATTCGCTCTTCGGTGAATTGATCACTGAAGCTGGGCGGGGTCTGCGACACCATCTCTCAGTTCGTTATCAATGATCAACACAGCAGCAGCCTGTCCAGCTGCGAACTTGGTTCGACCGAGCAGATGAGCTGCTTCATGTTCGGCTTTGATTTGTTCTTCCACCATTGGTTCGAGAAATACTGCGCTACGTGAGTCGCCGACGCGTTCAGCCGCCATCAGCAGTTGTTGGAGTGACGTGGTCACATCCCGCTCAGTCAGAAATGCGGTACTCATCACGTCGAGAACTGATTCCCAGGATTGATCAGGAGACTCGATAGCTTGTAACTCAGGTGATTGGGCCCGGGCGATCAGATAGTCAGCCACCTTGGCTGCGTGCTCCTGTTCCCCTTTGGCTTCGTCATTGAAGTGTTTGGAGAACCCGCGCAATTCCCGTTCAGCCATCCAGATGGCAGCGCCAAAATAGGTCGCATGGGCTTGACGCTCCATGTTGAAATGCGCCTGAAAACCCTCCAGCAAGGCTGGATCCATCGATTCCGCCATCGCTCGACCCGAAGGGCCGATCTGCACTTGAACGTGCTTTGAGGAATCAGAGAGCATGAAACCGTGGCGCCTGTGTATCAAATGTACACGCGTTCCCGAGCTTTTCGACGGCTGCTGATGTCGCGATTGATCAGAGCTGTATAATGAGATGCATTCTCAGCAGCTTGGGTCGTGCCTGTTCATCAGCCTCAGAAAAAGAAAGGTTGTAAGAAGTCCAAGTGCTCGAAGTGGAAGGGCGGTCAATGCAAATGCGGACGTGGTTGAGCGAAGAGCTCATCCTGTTTGGCTTGCAGTTGCAGAAGGTTTAGGCGCATCGTTTTTGTTGCGACATCGACGTCGATGAGCTTTTGACGTTGCATCCAGCTCAGGTGTCTGCTGATTGTGGGCCTTGTGCTGCTGATGATTTCGCCGATGCGTCGGTGGGACAGGCCCGTAATCATGGTTTGACCAGCAGCGGAATGATGATTGGTTCTTGTTCTGGCGAGCAGCAAGAGCAGCTTGATCAATCGTTCCAGACTGTCTGCGGGCTGCTTGATTTCGTAGAGGTCGAGAATCCAATTTTCAAGAAAATGGTTGGTCTCGATCGGTTGACCTTTCGGGTTGAATTCAACTTTGGATGTTTCAAGCGCTTCAATCATCAGCCTACGGTGATTGTTCCAAGAGAATGAGCTGCTTGTTCCAGCATCGATCAATGCCAATGTGGATTCGCTTGCATTGCTTTTGCTTTCATTAACGCAGTAAAGGCGAATAAAGCCAGCAATGATGTTCATTTGAAAGCTTCTATTTTCGCCTTCGTTTGTAATAATTCTGTGTTGACTTGATTTCTTTAGTGTGATGACAGATGTGATCAAAGTCGCTTGGTTTTTTTCGTCCTGCGCCATACCATTGACTGGTGCAAAGTTATTGAAGCACCTTCATCTTCAGTTGTTATAACAGTGCAGGCGTGCCTGTAAAGCGTTTTTTTTGATACGAGCTTCTCGTGGTTTTGGGTTGCTCGGGCTGGGCTTGGCCGAATTCAATCAACGGCATCAAATTCTGACCTTGCCCACTTCTGCGCGAAGAGGTTCGCGTCCTGTGCCGATCAGAATCGGCTTCCGAGTGTAGATCTCGACGCGGATTCCACTCCGGGCCACAACGATCAGAGTCCGGCTGATGGCTAGTACTGAGATCACAAGGGCGCCTGGCCAGAGCAAGGCCATGAACAGCGCGGTCAGATCTGCCATGGTCATCCGGTTGGTTCCTGCCTTTGAGATAGCAACTTTGGCTGTTGACGATTGGTTGCTTGGCTGCCACCAGCGCCTGAATCTGCAATGGGGGGTGACGGATTGAGCCAGGTCAGGCACCATGGTTCACCATGTTGAATCCCATGCGTCGCATCGCCTGGCTCCTAGGGGGCTTTGCTCTGCTTGCTCTGCCCGTGTCGGGTGCAGGTTTGATGGAACTGCTTGAGAGCATGAAACCGGCGCGACCCGAGCGGTCGACGTTGCAGCTTCCGTCGCTTCCGTTGACGCCAGGCCGCGGCAAAAACTGGGTTGGTGACCGCATGCCTAAGCAGGGAACGTCGATTCTGGTTCTGGCAGGTCATGCCGACTCACAGCGGATGTACGGATCTGGGACACCAGGCTGGGCGGTTGGTGTTGCTGGAGCCGCTCCGATGCAAGTGGGCATGACCGATGAGCTCTACTGGAACCTGCGTACAGCCAGGGCTGTGGTGGCTGAGGGTAAAAAGCAGGGTTTGAATATCAGTTTTTATGACCCCGGTGTGCGCACCATTCGCAACGTGCAAGATCCACGTACCAACTGGTCCGTCGGTCAACAACATGCGTCGGAGGGGGGCTACGTCGTGGAAATCCATTACGACGCCTACTCACCGCATGGCATCGGTGCAGGAATCATTCCCGCTGTCGCATTCGGATTTTCCGTGATGGATGAAGCCCTGGCCAAGGAATTCGGGGCTTACCCCTACGACTATCGCGGCATGTTGGGAGCCCCTCGCAGAGGTGTGTCGATGCTGGAAATTGGCATGCTTGAGGGAGCTCTCGAGCGGGGCCTGCGTGATCCAAGACAACGCAAGCTGACCTTGGACAGGATCGCTAAGCGCGTCGTTACCGCATTGCGTGAGGGTCTGGAACAAGGAACGTCCCTTAGGGCTGTTTGTGCACCGACAACAGGCATCGCGGCGTACTGCCGTTAACGCTCACAAGGTGGTGTTCAGATAGTCCTCAAGCCGGTCAGTGGGAATGCGTTGATCGGAGACCGCATCTCCCACCGGCAGAAAGACAGGCATGGTGAGTTGTCCGTCGAGCACAAGCGGAATCAGCGGTTGACGGTCCACCCGCATCTCGGGACCGATTTTCTGAACGCAGAGCAGTTCGAGAACCCCGTCGTCGTGCTCGCGTTGGTACAAACGCGCATTCTCGATCGTGGCCAGATTGCATGGTGCAAAGCCATGATTGGCCACAACGTCACTCAGCCTCATCGTTCAGAGCCCCCCTCTCGCGAGGGCACAAGAAGGCCCATGGCCTGTCGGATGCGTGGTGAGATCGATCGAATGGAATGCTCTATGGACAGTGCCTGATGCCATTCACCGGCGGCCTGAGCAGCGTCCTGCTGATCCCATAGGAGAAGGCGTTCACTGAGCAATTGCAGCAGTGATTCGGAATCGTTGATCGTGTTTGTTCTGTTGCTGTTTTTCGTGTTCTGCATATTAATACTGTCCGCGATTGACACCAGATCATCAACTCAATGAAGGGTGTGATTGCCGAGCTGAAATGTTCGGTTCACCGCTTTTGTTCTTGGCCGGACACTGTCGATGGGCATGCAATCCATGGTCAGGCTTGCGCAGGTCAAAACCCTTCAGCAATGATCAGCAGCATGAATCTGATCCTGCTTTATGCCGACGACGTCTGGTCTGGATCCAGCTGCTTTCTGGCCAATGGTCGCCGCACTGAACACATTCGTTCGGTTCTGCGAGCCGTGGTTGGCGACACGCTTCGTGTTGGGTTGTATGGCGGTGACCAGGGAAATGCTCGGGTTGATGTCATCGATGCAGCGGGTGTGACGCTCTCTGTGCAGTTGATGCAATCACCACCGCCGAGGCATCGCTTCGATATCGTTCTGGCACTTCCCCGGCCAAAAATGCTGCGGCGAATTCTGCGCACTGTTGCGGAATTCGGTGTCAGTAATCTTCATCTGATCAATAGTGCCAGGGTCGATAAGAGTTACTGGCAGTCACCTTTGTTGTCGCAGGTCAAGCTCAGTGAAGCCTTGATTGCAGGGATGGAACGCTCACAGGACACGATCGCTCCTGTGGTGCACTGTCATCAACGCTTTCGCCCCTTTGTGGAGGACCAGCTACCCCAGCTTTGCAACGGTCGCCCCTGTTGGATCACCGACAAGGGAGCGCCGATTGCCCTGTCGCAGACCCCTGCGATTCCTGCGCTGGTCATGATCGGTCCGGAGGGAGGATTTGTGCCCTTCGAGATCGAGCTTGCGACCTCGGTCGTGGCAGATCGGGTCCACTTAGGCGCTCGCATTCTCAGTGTTGACACTGCCCTGCCGGCCGTCTTGGCACAGGGTTTGGCGACCGGGGTGTTGCCAAGCTGATGCGAGTTCACTCTTGATCGTTGGGATCAACTTCAGATCAACTCCAGACCAGCTCCAGTTGCATCAATGGATCGAGGCTGCGCTTCACAGGGCATTGCTCCGCAACGCGTTGAAGCAGTGACCGCTGTTCGTCGCTGAGGTGCTGGGGCAGTTTCAGATGCACACGCAGTCTCTCCACCTTGCGGGGGCCTCGCTCGGTCATGTGTTTATTCACCTCGGCAGTGCTTCCTTCAAGCGACCAGCCCCTGCTCTTGGCCGTGATTCCCATGATGGTGAGCATGCAGGTCGCAACGGATGTGGCCAGAAGGTCGGTGGGGGAGAACGCTTCACCTTGCCCGGCGTTGTCGATCGGAGCATCGGTGATCAACACGGCACCGGAGCCATGGTGTGTGACCTCACAGCGCAGTTCACCGCTATACAAACAGGAAACAGTGGGCATGTCGTCCTTCAAAGTGTTTGGTTCAACTTGGCACCACAATTCATGATTGGTTGTTCCTTGATGTTGTGTTCACAATGGATTCATGATTTCGTCACTCATGGGGATATTTTTACACCTTCCGTTGAAGTGACTCATTCCTAGATGATGATTGATGTGTTGGTTTGCCTTTGGATGCAATCTATAATTTAACTATAGTGGGTCTAGGCTTTCAGCGAGCCAATTGCCATTGGCTATTCATTGGTATTGCAATATCTTTGTCATCCGATTTCTATTGAGAATATGGATAGCATTTTTAGACATGATTGTGATGCGTGAATTTAACTGGTACCCAATGATGCTTGGCCAGTGTTCTTGTTGTGGCTAGTTTGCAAGGGTCAATACTGCCTGGTTTAACGGGAAGCTGATATGGCAACTGGAGTCACGAGTCTGGGGCATCGGCAACGTTTGCTGGTTATGCCTGATGATGGTGAACAAGCAGTTATAGATCTGCTTGCATCAGCGAAAAACAGCCTGCGTATTAAGCAATTTAAGCTGCAGGCTCCTACTGTGATCAAGGCTATCCAGGACGCCCATGATCGTGGGGTCAAAGTTCAGATCATGTTGAACCCTCATACATCCGGTGGGGATCGATGGAATGACGAGGCTTTTGAAATATTCGAGAAATCAGGCCTCGATGTGCGCTGGACGAGTGAGTCCTTCCCTGTTACGCATGAAAAATCAATTTGTGTTGATGACGAGTGTGCGTTAGTTGCCACATTTAATCTAGCGGAAAAATACTTCACCCTGACCAGAGATCATGGATTGGTAACTTATAACCAAGATGCGGTTAACCAGGTGATTGCTGGTTTTGATGCGGATTGGAATAATCTCGAATTCAAGCCTGATCTCACGGTCGGACTTGTCTGGAGCAACCTTCATAGTCGCGGTCAGATCGCGAAATTGATTGACTCTTCGACAACTCATTTATGGATTCAGCATCCCAAGTTTGTGGATGCTGTGATTCTCGACCGAATTGTTGAAGCCTGTGTCAGGGGTGTCAAGGTTCATCTGTTGTGTGGTGGTAAACATGGAATTTCTGACTGGGATATTTACGACACGTTTGGGAGCTTACGTGTGATGTCGCATTTTGGCGTCAAAATCCGCCGACAGAAGCACTTGAAGCTACACACCAAGATGATCATTGTTGATCAAAAAGCAGCTGTGATTGGTTCCATGAATCTTGACAGAAGTGCCTTTGATATTCGTCGAGAGTTGGGGATGGAAACGGATGCGCCAGAGGTGATTGCTCACTGCTGCCAAATGTTTGATTCCGACTGGCATAAAGCTGAAGACTATTTAGCTCCGGATCCTCTTGACCCATCCATGCATGATCATGGGGAATTGGCTCCTGACCCTGATTTTATTCATGAGTGAGATCTCCAGCAGGTCAGAGGTGGAGTCTGGTCATCAGATTGATCCAGGTCTTCGCGAGCTTTTTGTTTGCATGATGCAGGTGGCGTTCTCTGCTTTTGGCGGAGGAATGTCTCTCTGGAGTCACCGGATCATTGTTGAGCGACGTCATTGGATGACGTCAGAAGCGTTTGTCACGGGATTGACGGTTGCTCGTCTTTTCCCAGGTCCGAATCAGATCAATATGTCGGTCTATATCGGCTCAATTTTCAAAGGTGTTCCTGGATCTCTGGCGGCGACAGCTGGAATCATTCTTCTACCCTTCACTTTATTGATGCTGTTGGGTCTGATCTACTTTCAGGTCAGTGCAATCTCTGAGGTCAATCGTCTTCTTGCTGGTCTTGCCGCTGCAGCTGCAGGGATGGCTCTGTCTATGGGATTCAAGATATTGGATGTCTATAAAAAAGATCATCTCGCCCTAGCTATTGCGGTCATTGTTTTTGTGTGTCTTCAGGGGTTCAAGTTCCCTTTGATTCCTGTTGTTCTAGTGGCTGGTGCGATTTCGATGAGTTTGTACTGGCCTCGAGGGCAACAGCGATGACTGCGATTCAAACCTGGTGGCAGGTGGTGATTACCTTCCTGAAGCTCTCTTTGTTTTCCATTGGTGGTGGCAACACGCTCTTGCAGGCTTACCACCGTGAAGCTGTTGAAACCTTCGGCTGGCTGACGAACCGTCAATTCTCTGATCTTTATGGTTTGGCGGAGGCAGCTCCAGGGCCAAGTTCCATGTTTGTGGGTCTTCTTGGTCTTGGAGCGGGCTGGAAGCACGGACCGGTCTGGGCCCTGATCACGGGATACTCCGCAGAGATCGCGATTTTGCTGCCATCCACAGTGGTCATGCTGATTGCATCGGTTTATTGGAATCACTGGCGCGATTCCCCCTGGCGGATGGCTTTTGAACGGGGTCTTGGGCCGGTCACGCTTGGCATTCTGTTTTCTGTGAGCGTTACGATCCTCAAAACAGCCAACCACAGCTTGATCGCCTATGGGCTGTCATTCATGGTGTGCTTCTTCGTTTTGAAGACAAAGATTTCACCATTAGTTTTTATAGGCATCTGTGGCCTTGCTGGTGTGCTGGGTTTCGTGCGTTGATCTGAACGAACCGAAAGATCAGTTCATTTCTGCTTTAGATCCATGGTTTTTGCTGGCGGGCGTATTGCAGGCTCTGCTTCGGCTGATGTTCAAGTCATCTGATGGCTATAACCCTGTTGCACTTCATTGTTAATGACTGTCCCTCGTGGACAATGACGACATGACAGACAACAGCGAACTTGCCGGACTGCAGGCTCTCGTCGCCGACGTTGGTGGCGGCAATGTGATTGATGCCGAATTGCTTGAAGGTTGCACTGTGCAGGCGCATGAGCTCGATGAGATGGATGAGGACCAGGCTGCTCGTGTCGCTGCTCATTGCTTCTCCGTGCTCTTTGATCACAAGGTTGATCAGCTTGAGGGCACGGTGGCTGATGCTGTTGCAGGGGTGTGGCGCGGCAAGGTTGATGGCTTTACGTTCACCATCAGCCGTGCAGATCTTGGTGACTTGGTGCTTGATTTCAACGTTCCTGATTAATGACCGTTGATGAGCTGCGTCAGGACCTATCTCAACGGATCGGTCGACCTGTTGAACGGCTACTCACGCGGGATGGCAACGCTGTCATCGAGCTCGTTGATCTCTACCAACCCTCACCCGCTGGTTTTGGTGGTCAATTGCGTCTCCGTGATGGAACAGCGATGACCTGGGAGCTTTGGCTTGAGGATGGTGACAGCTGGAATTTCCACACTGGTTCGTTGACCGATTAGAGGCTCGTCGCTGTTCGACTCCTGAATCAGCTTGTGGTGAACACTGGCCGACAGTGAGAACCATTCTTAGGTTTCAGGCTGATTAGTCGCGTTCGTGCTGCGGGGATGTCGGATCAAGTTCTCAAGTTGGTGATGGTTGCTGTCGTAGTGATCATCTCTCTCGCCACAGGTCGGCCGGCTCTGATGGCCATGCGGTCTGATCGATCCTTGCCTGCTCTTGGTTTTGGTGAAGCCTTCGCTGCTGGAATTTTTTTGGGTGCCGGTTTGATTCACATGCTTGGTGACTCACAGTCGGCGTTTGATACTGCTCAAATCGGCTATCCGTTCGCGATGGTGATCTGTGGATCGGTGATGCTTCTGCTTCTGTGGATTGAGCATTTGGCGAACCGTGGGATGGAGTCTCCATCCGGCAACAGCAGGCTTCTGCCACTCACGGCTGTTGCGATGTTGTCGATTCACTCTCTGCTGATGGGTGCCGCTTTTGGGGTGTCGTCCTCAGTGGCGTTAACGGTGGTGATCTTCATCGCCGTGCTGGCCCACAAAGGCTCTGCCAGTTTTGCTCTGGGTCTTGAGCTTGGCCGTTCCGAGTTTTCAAAGCGTTCGGCCTGGCGGCTCTTCCTGGTGTTCGTTGTGATGTTCCCTTTCGGTGCGCTAGTTGGTCAGGCCCTGAGTACGGCCTCGGACGCCCATCCTTTGGTTGAGGCCTCGATCAGCGCTGCTGCTGCAGGAACGTTCCTGTTTTTTGGCACCTTGCATGGTCTTGCTGCCTCACCCATGATCAATCGCTGCTGCAACCAGCGGGAGTTCATCGCTGCAGTTGGAGGCTTCGCAGTGATGGCTGTTGTGGCGATCTGGACCTAACCATCGCCAGCTATGGCTCTGATGTGCGAGGCGCGTTGGCTTGAGCAAGCAGGATGGATATTTGTTGCGGTAATTGTTGAGTATTGTGTTCCAATCGCTTGGCCTTGATGAGATTTGTTGTGAGAGTTTTTGTTTGCTGAATTTATTGCTGTGCACTTGTTCATCTACCTCATATTGGCAGCTTCATCTCTGAGGTGTGCAAGTGGGCGAAGGTCCTGGCAACAGTGGCGAATTGCCATTCAAGGAGTCTGTTGATGCACCTGAATTGCATCTCGGTCCTGGCCTCGCTCTGGGTGATGAGGTTCAAAGCGTTGAGATAGCAAAGTCTCCGCCAAGTGTTATTGAAGCATCGTCATCGATGCCGTCAGAAGATCATGGTGATGAACTCTCTGTTTCACACCTCATCCAACAGCTTTCTCTTGGTTTGGACTCACTGAAGCAGTTGAATCTCGAGGGGTTTAGGCAGATTTACCCGGTTTTTCTCATCGTCTTCGGCTCAGTCATTCTCGGCTTGTTGTTAACGTTTATTGCTACATTCCTGAATTCAATGAATCATTTGCCGGTTTTCGGTGGAATGCTTCAGGGCGTATCTGAACTTGTAGGTTTGGTCGCTGTTGTGCGGTTTATTACATCGAATTTGTTGTTGCAACATCGACGAGCAGAAGTGTTTGCTCGAATCGCAGCCTTAAAAAAGGATTTGCTGGGTGGTCCGGAATGAATGAATTTGATCTCTAAGTTGGACGACTGGTAATCACTCCTCGATCACAAATCCAAAACTTTTGAAAATCTCATCGTTTGCGTGGATGATCTTTCTGGCACCTTCTTGCTGCTTGATGGCAAATCCTGTCTGAGCAAGACGTCTCATTAGTGCAGCAGTATCTTCGAATCGTTCAGCCATGTCTTCAAGGGTTCCGCAGTCTGCGGAGAGGGTGGATTCATTCCAAGTGAAGGAGGCCATGGCGATTTCGGAAGAGGGTGAACCAGTGCTGCGTCAATGCAGATTTGACACGACTTTAAGACTTTTGTCTGAGTGGTGTTGATGCCATGGCATCGCGAGCCATGCCTGATTCTCAGCTGGCGCTGACTGTCTCTGCCAGCAGGCGACCAAATTCCTGATGTAATCCCAGGCGTCCATCGATGCCAGAGACTCGGTCTGCTTTGTCTGCCAGTGTCAACATTTCCTGCTTCGAGCGAGGAGGTGCTTCGTTGGCCAGCACCACATGAAGAGGGCAGTGCAATTTCTGAGTCTGTTTCAGCCACCACCGCGAGTCTGAGGCTGCATCCAGGCCTCCGCTCACAAAAGCCACGCTCGCAAAGCGAGCCCCGGGCTGCCGGCTGATGTTTTGTTGTTCACGCAAACGTTGAGGAGTCAGAAGGTCGCGATTGACCCACACATGACGACGCAGCATCAGTTTGAGGATCGGTCGACTGGTGTTGAGTCGATAGAGAAGCGGTCCAACCAGTGGAAGTCTCACAAGCCGTCTTACCCAGTTGAAGCTCTGCCCTGACCGGCCTGTCATGGTTGGAAGAGGACCTCGGAACGTGGGTGCTACTACCACGATCTGTGCCCATTGCCGTGAGCATTGCTCGGCCAAACCGAGAGCGATCGGAGCGCTATGGCCAGCGGCTACAACATTGATCTTGGCCTGATCCCCTCGATCAAGGTGTTGAAGAATGGCGGGCAAGACCTGCAAAAGTGCGTTCGCGTCGTAAGCAATCGCAGGACGCTCGCTGTCGCCGAATCCAGGCCAATCGAAGCTCACCAATTGGCATTGTTCATCCATGGCATCGGCAAACTGATGCCACTCGCCTCGGGTCGACACGGTGCTCAAGGCGGGCAGTAGCACCCAGAGGTCGCCGTTTTCCGGACCACGACGCTCCAGCGTGATGCGAACGTCGCGACCGTTCAGCTTGATCTGGAGATTCTCGGGAATACCGCCGATCAGGGAACGAAGGCTCATGGTGACGTCAATGTCATCTGCTGATTGCATGGTTCCAGCTTTGCTCTGCAGCCGGTTAGTCCCGATGGATGTTGCAAAGATTTGCCTAACCCCCTCTATCACGCTGGATCGAAAGGCCACCCCCAACGCTGGATCGGCCTGATCTGTTCATGCCACGCCCAACCTCATGGTTGAAAGGCTCTTCTCTCCAGGTCGCAGTTTCCGTTAGGGGAAAGCCCCTGACGGCGCATGGCCTGGACTTCCGCTTTTGCGGCTCTCAGATCAGCGCGGAAAACTGGATCGTTCTGCAATTGAGCCACGGTGCCTGAGGCGATCAGCTGGCTTGCCTGTACATCACTCAGCCAGTGCACATTGCAGATGTAGCGGCTCTTTCCATACTCGATCCCTCTCGCCAGGATTGCATCGCGCCTTTCCGGTGCGATCTCGCTGAGAACCAGTGCCCATGCCCATCCGGCAGCGGTATGGCCCGAGGGGTAGGAGCCATCGCCTCTCAGCAGTGTCTCCTCATCTGGAGTGCAGATCGGCTTGCCATTGACCATGAACGGCCTTGGACGTTGATAGTTGTTTTTGGCCTTGTAGGTGGCCAGGCCGGCATCGGTCAGGGTGCGTTGCAACAGGGTGTACAACCTTGGTGTTCCCTCCTTGGTGACCGGAACTCCAAGGGCGCATGAATAGATCGCTGCTGCTTCGGGAAAATGCAGATTGGCATCGATCGCGGCTACTTCCCAACGTGGAGTCCCCTGAAGCGGGAAGGTCGATTCGGCATTGGCAACATCAAGGTCGTAGGCCAGAAAACCCTGTTTGGGGTGAGGCGGCAGCAGTTTCAGGGAGTCGGGTACTGACTCAGTGGCCAGATAACCCTCGAGAAGCCCATGCTTGATGGTTTTGAGATTCGCCGGTGAGCCAACGTCCGGTTCGCAGTAAGTCGGTGTCTGTGCTCCCGCCGGCAGGACTACAACGCCGATGCCAGCAATCAATCCCACAGCAGCACAGCTGGACGCGAATCGACTCATTGATGCTTGTTGTTCGTTCGTTAACGGGTTAGCAATCCTTCAGGATCAGCAACAACCGTCTGGTCTCCAGGTCTGCACTCAATGGATCAGAAGCGTTAGATCAGGCGGGAGTCGAGCAGATTTGTCGACATTTAATTGTCAGCTACGTGGCTTGATCAGCAGTGTGACGCCTGACGCTGTGATGACAACGGTGAGAACTCCAAGCAGCGCTGGATAGAACGACTGCAGGTTCAGCAAGCCGAACCTGCCGGTATGGATCTTCAGTAACCAGAACGCATCAATTCCCTGTTCCAGCAAAACGCTGTAAAGAGAGCCGCTGATCGCTGTGATGAGCAATGGCGCTGCTGCGATCGGAACAAGCCAACGGTGAACGCGTCGTGCCTGACGCTGTGGACTAAGGCCGCGCTTCATTGCTTTCGCAGCTGTTGATGCAGTTCACGCTCATCTGCGCACGGCATCCAACGACCATTGTTTTCATGCACTGTGTTGCAACCGATCTCTTCAGCGCGTTGGCGTGCTTCGGTTTCTGTTGCATAGAGGCCCTTGCTGTGGGCCAGTGCAGGGTTCGACAACACCAAAGCAGACATCACAACACCAGAGATCCCAACAATCGTTGTGCGTGCAATGGCAAGAGCTGAAAAAACCATGTTTCGAGTGGAGGTTCAGACCCTCAGGCAGTGTGTATTGGATGTGGAATCAACCAATCTTGCCTCTGCTGAGTGTGCGCTGGTTGTTGATGAAGCTGCTTTGAGGTCTTTTGTCGTGGCTGGAGCATCAGTCAGTTGGCGTCGAAGCATTCAGATATCTAAGTGGTGTCACAACGGTGGTCATTGATAACCATTCTCACCACAATGGAAGGAACGACGAATTGTGTATGCGTGCTCTTGCTTTCACCTGTATCGCTGCCATCGCCGGTACCAACGGCTTATTTGTGGCTCCAGTGTGGTCTCATGCTGGCCATGGCGATGAGTTTGTCCAGACCGGTTCTGTGGGCCAGGTGAAGGCCAACCTCAAACGCGATCAGTTGCTCGGGATCGTTTCTGAAAAGCCCAAGGTCGAGGCCAATGGTCAGTTGAGTGTGCCGAACGTTGCCATTGTCAAGGCGAATGGAGAGCCCTATGTCTTCGTCTTCAGCGGAACAACCTACGACCCGGTCGTCATCAAGCCAGGCGCCGTTTCTGTTGATCGCACGGTGGTTCTGGACGGTGTGACAGCCGACGAGAAGATTGTCGTTTCCGGTGCTTTGTCGATCTTCGCTGAATCGCAGAAGAACAAGCGCTGAATCAGCTCATTCTCTGTCTGTCCTTCAGCGATTCAACTGCTCATCAATGTTCAACAATCTGCTGAACAATATTCTGCGTTGGTCGATTGCCCGCAGATGGCTTGTGCTGATCAGCTCTTTGCTGATCAGCTTCGTCGGCGTGATCAATGTTTTGCAGATGCCGCTGGATGTGTTCCCGCCTTTTGCACCACCTCAGGTAGAGATTCAGACCGTCGCGCCGGGTTTAGCGCCCGAGCAGGTTGAGCATCAGATCAGTGAGCCGATCGAGGCGGCTGTTAATGGTCTTGGAGGCGTGGATCTGGTTCGATCCGCTTCCAAGCCCGGTCTGTCGATGGTGCAGGTGGTGTTCCGTGATTCGGCCAGCTTGGAGCGTGCCCGCCTGGCCGTATCAGAACGGTTGCAGCAAGTGCGTATGCAGCTGCCTGAATCGGCGGAGGCTCCGGAAATTTCGCCGTTGCTCTCACCCCTGGGAACGATTCTTCAATACGCATTCACGCTTCCGGAGAACGCCTCCCGCGAGCAGGCCTTGCAACTACGCACGCTCGTGCAGCGCACCTATGAACATCCGCTGCTGGCTATTCCCGGTGTGGCACAGGTCACGATCTATGGGGGTGACACTCCTCAGACCCAGTTGCAGCTTGATCTCAGGGCTCTGAAGGATCAGGATGTCTCTCTAAATGAAGTGGTTGAAGCTGCTGGCAACGCCCAGTTCAATGGTCGCGGTGGTGTGCAGATCTCTGGCGGTCAAGAGCGTCTGATCCTCAGCGACCATTCCATTAACAATGACGACGACATCACGCGTTCCGTGGTCCGTGCTGGTGATGGTCGTGCCATTCCCCTCGGTTCGCTGGCAAAGGTGAGCTCCGGAGCTGCGACGCGCCGCGGCGCCGCAAGCCTGAATGGACAACCGGCTGTGGTGTTGATGATCAACAAACAGCCCGATCTGGATACGCCTCAGCTGACGCGCGCTGTTGAAGACAGCATGCGTCGGCTTCAGACGTCACTTCCCGCAGATGTCTCGGTCACTCAGACGTTCCGTCAGGCCAAGTTCATCGAGATCGCCATCCGCAACGTAACTGAATCGCTCTTGCTTGGAGTGGTGATCGTTGCCGTGGTGCTTCTGCTGTTCTTGATGAACTGGCGAACGGCCTTGATTGCCCTCAGTGCCATTCCTCTTTCATTGCTGGTTGGTCTGTTGCTGATGCGTGGGCTCGGACTTCAACTGAACACCATGACTCTTGGCGGTCTGGTGGTGGCGATTGGTTCCGTTGTCGACGATGCCATCGTTGATATGGAGAACTGCTATCGGGGTTTGCGCAGCAACCGGCTTCAGGGCAAGCCGTTGAATCCTCTGGATGTGGTGTTCAGCACCTCGGTTGAAGTGCGACAGCCCGTGCTCTTCTCCACCTTGATCATCGTTGTGGTGTTCGCACCGATCTTCACGCTCAGTGGCGTGGAGGGGCGTATTTTCATGCCGATGGGGATCGCCTATGTCCTGTCGATCATTGCCTCGACGGCAGTTGCGCTCACCTTGTCACCGGCACTTTGTGCCTTGCTCTTGAGTCGTGCTCCCCTGCCGGCTTCTGCGTCATGGGTGGAATCTCGTATACAGGCTGTTTACAAACCCCTGCTCGAGTGTGTCCTGAGGTCACCTCGTCGAGTGCTTGTGCTGGCTGTGTCTGTGGTGATTGCCACCTTGTTAATTCTTCCCAGTCTGGGCAGGGTTTTCCTGCCTGAGTTCCGTGAGCAGTCACTGGTGAACTCCATGGTGCTCTACCCCGGTGTCTCTCTGGAGATGACCAGCCGAGCGGGTCGACTGCTCTCCCAACAGCTCCAGTCCAGCGACGATGTGGAGTGGGTGCAGGTGAGAGCCGGCCGTGCACCGGGCGATGCCGATGGCGCCGGGGTGAACATCGGCCATGTTGACCTGGAATTGAGTGATCAGGCCATGCGAAACCGTCCCGCTGCGATCGCCCGTATCCGCGAGGTTTTTGTTGACCTGCCTGGTGTGGCACCCAACGTGGGTGGATTCATTTCACACCGAATGGATGAGGTGTTGTCAGGGGTGCGTAGTGCTATCGCGATCAAGATCGCCGGCCCTGATCTGCTGGAACTGCGTGATCTCGGCGAGCAGGTCCGCGATGTGGTGGGCGAGGTGTCCGGAGTGGTTGATCTGCAGTTGGAGCCGCAGTTGCCCGTGCCTCAGATCCAACTGCGGATCGATCGCGAGGCGGCACTGCGTGAGGGAGTCAGCATTGCCTCACTGGCGAGGACCGCTGAGGTGGCTCTGCATGGAACGACCGTTGGCCAAGCGCCCTCCTCCGGTGTTTCGTCGGCCCCTCTTGTTGTGACGCTTCCTGCTGAGCAGCAGGGCGAGCTGCAGTCGCTGAAGCAGCTTCCGATCCGAACCGCATCTGGAGCGTTGAAGCCGCTCGGCGATTTCATGACCTTTGAACAGACGACGGGTCCCAACGAGATCAATCGCGAGGATGTCTCCCGAAGAATCGTCGTGTCGGCCAACGTCGCTGGCCGTCCCCTTGGGCCTGTGGTCAATGACATCCGTCGGCGTGTAGAGCAGTCGGTGAAACTGCCCTCTGGCTACACCCTGCGCTATGGGGGGCAGTTTGAGTCTGAACAGCGCGCCACCCGTTCTCTGGTGCTTTACAGCCTGCTCGCTGCTCTAGTGATCGCGGCGGTAATGGTGGTAGCTGTTCGCTCTCTGCCTGCCACAGTTGCCATCCTGCTTAATCTCCCGCTTGCACTTGTGGGGGGGCTTGTTGCGGTTTTGCTCAGTGGCAGTGTGCTTTCCGTGGCATCACTGATCGGCTTCATCACTCTGTTCGGCGTAGCAGTCCGCAATGGCCTCTTATTGGTTGACAACTACAACCGACGTCATCAAAGGGGTGAGAGCCTGAAGGCGTTGATCCGAGCTGGCACCCTCGACCGTCTCAACGCGATCCTGATGACCGCCCTCACCTCATCGCTGGGGATGTTGCCTCTGGCGCTGGCCTTTGGCGCTGGCAACGAGATTCTGCAGCCGTTGGCGATCGTGGTACTGGGTGGTCTTACAACCTCAACATTTTTAACCCTTGTTGTGATCCCTGCTTTATATGTTCGATTTGGTAGATGGTTGTTACCTACGGCGTCTTCATGACCTGCTTTGAGACTACTGCTCTGATGATTGAGGTGATATTTGCCGCATCATTTAATGGCATTCATCCAATATTAATCGATGCTTTGGATGTGATTTAACTGGTTAATACTCACTCTAATGCATGCCTACCAGTAGGTGGGCTTGTTAAATAGTCGCGATGTGACCTAATCGTGATCATGCTTGCATTTTTTGATAATTCTGCTGAGGGTAGTTGTTGTTCAGTCGTTAATTGAATCTTTGCTCTGTTTACTCTTCATTCAGTTACGCAGATCAGGATTCATATGGCATTCACACTGGAATGGCCTACATCAGTTGTGAGGATTCAGAGCGGAAGCGAGGTGAGTTTGTATGGCTATGTCCAGGATGGTCGGGCTGGAGAAGAACTGCAGGTGCAGATCCGTCATTTGGACAGTGGTCAGTACTGGAGACCGGATGGAACGTTTGGTGATGTGATGAATCATCAGGCCACTGTTGTTGATAGCAGCGGCCATTGGCGTCTGATGCACACACCGCAAGCAGCAGGTGAGTATGAGATGGTTGTTGTCTACACCGACGCAGAGAGAAAGACTGGTGCCCGCAGCACGACGTTCAACGTACTAGGTGATACGTATGTGAATCCATTTGCCGTATCAGCAGACCCTGAGATCAATGGTTCCATTGATTCGGGTTCTGATGAGTTTGATGATGCCAACTTGATGGATAACACGGAGTTTAATAAGGATTCTGCTGAGCTGATAGAGGATTCTCTTCTGTCAGCGTCTGCTGCAAGTTTCACACTGGAATGGCCTACATCAGTTGTGAGGATTCAGAGCGGAAGCGAGGTGAGTTTGTATGGCTATGTCCAGGATGGTCGGGCTGGAGAAGAACTGCAGGTGCAGATCCGTCATTTGGACAGTGGTCAGTACTGGAGACCGGATGGAACGTTTGGTGATGTGATGAATCATCAGGCCACTGTTGTTGATAGCAGCGGCCATTGGCGTCTGATGCACACACCGCAAGCAGCAGGTGAGTATGAGATGGTTGTTGTCTACACCGACGCAGAGAGAAAGACTGGTGCCCGCAGCACGACGTTCAACGTACTAGGTGATACGTATGTGAATCCATTTGCCGTATCAGCAGA